>NZ_JAVJSQ010000016.1 GCF_040219335.1 Gimesia sp.
GAAGCACGACATCGCTTCATTTCAGTCTCAACTTTCAGAAGCGGTCAAAATCAGGATTGAGATGTTCGCCCGTTCGGACAAAGGAGAGCCCATTGACGGTTCTTATCTGACAATGCTCTGTTACAAATCGTTGTTCGATGCCCTGGCGGCCTGTGATTTGAGTCGTGCCGAACAGTTGGCGGCACATCTCGGCCGACGCGCTGAACTGGAGCGCGAACATGACCATCCGTTTGATTATACGCTCGGTTACACTCTGCGTGCCTTCGTGTTGCACGATCAGGAGCAGATGCAGGAATGGACTCCGAAATTCGTGGATCAGTGTCATAAGTCGAAAATGACGGATTTCCTGGGGTATGGTGCTGTCTTTCAGGCTCTGATCAGTCGAGATACAGCGGGCGTGAATGACGGACTGGCGAGCATCGTCCAGGGACATCAGAAACAGTCGAAAGGGATCGGTATCTTCGTGAGCACTGACGATGAACTACTCTGTGTGTGGGGGTTGGGGATGGCCAATCTGGCGCGGGCACACGGAATTCCGTCCGAAGCAATTCCGCCACTGATTCCCCGGGAATTGTTGAGTCCGGTGAATCGCAGGTTTGAGTAGCAGTGCCGTGCTTTGCTTGTCGTTTGTGCCTTGCGTGGTTCTTGTTCGTCTTCGTTGAAACAGGCTTGTGTTTCCAGATGCGAAAGTGTACTTATGTGACTGGGTTGGCCCGGTGGTGGCTCGAGATTAGACGACGCAAGCAAGGGAGACGAATATGGGGGCGAGTGGCTGGGTTGCTTATTGTGCGTATGAGTCTGATGTGGCGCGTGCGTTTCAGCAGTTGCGGCAGGCGGTGTTTGAGCGTCGCGACTATTCCCTGCCGGGGGATCTGCTGGATGGGCTCGACGATGCGACGTTGAATCAGAGTGCGCCGCCGACGCAGGATTTGCAGAAGCTGCTCAAGATCAGTCAGGCCCTGGACCAGGCGCTGGGCGGCATGGGCTTTGATACGAAGGATGCCGAGCAGCAGACGCGGTCGGTTGAGAAGCTGCTCGGCAAAATGGAGCAGCACGGCTTCGCTACCGCCGCCCGGGAGACGCTCCAGCCATCGCAGACGCCTCCGCCGGCCTCGATTGATGAATTACTCGAACAGTGCGCGGAAGCCGGCACGCATTCGCTGCTGGACATCGACCATCTCTCCCCCACCCCGGAGCCGGGTGCCGCGACCCCGCTGAGCGAGGCGGACCTGCAGACCCTGTTCGGTACCACTGCGCCCACGAAAGCCAATGTGGAAACCGCCGTCACGGCGGGAACGCTGCACGACTACTGCGCCCGCTGGCAGGCGGTTTACTGCGCGGTGTATGCGGAGGGGACGCCGGTGGAATATGTGTTTGTGGGGGTGAGCGGGGATTAGGAGTGGGGGCGATACTTTAGAATTCATTTATCTGCTTGATTCGAGCCTTAAATCAAAAAATTAGATTCATCATTGACGAATCTAATGCAAAATGTTCACATGGTTCCTTGGGTGTGAATATATGTCTCTGTGCTCAAATAGTTAGGTAAATCTTATGAGGCTCTCCGGGGTTAAGATCAGGAATTTTAAGTCGCTTAACAACGTGGAACTTTTCATCCCTAAGAAGGATGGTGGGCGGCCTGGGTCAGCAGATTTTTTATCTCTCGTGGGATCAAACAATGCAGGGAAATCATCTATCCTTCAAGCCATTCAATTAGCGTGTCCTGGTAAGGAATTGTCGAAACCGACAGATGATTATTTTCCTTATAGAGACCTCAAAAATTCTCCTATGGAAATCGAATTGTTATTCGATGATATTCAGGAACATGAGAAGAATAATTGGATAATAAATAGATGCATTAATGAAGATAAAATCGAAATTTTGAGAAGGTGGAATACAGACGATAACGAGATTAGTTCATCGGATACCCTAGTGAAGGTGCCAGTGTATGATGTGGTCGGTGTGAACTTTGATGAAGAAAAGGGGTATGTGACTAAAAGCGAGTTACTGTCAAATGAAAATTGGAAGGAAGTATTTGAAGCTTTCGAGAGTAACCAAGGGAAAATCGCAAGGTATACCAAAGAAAGATGGTTAGAAATCTTTGAATTTGCGAAAACTGAATTCTCTGAATTGGTTGTAAAAACTGAAGAATGCAAATGGGAGAATCCAACTGGTCGTGAGAGTAATCTACTTTCTATCATGCCCGAGGTTATTTTGATTCCAGCAATACGTGACTCCAAGGAAGATGTTGAAACATCAAAACCCACTTCTACTGCAAGCAAGATACTGAAGTATCTTTTTGATCGCTTTTTATCTAGTAGGAAAGAAGTGGCAGAATTTCAAGACGCGGCGAAAAATGTAGAAAAATTGTTCGGTGAAAATGCTAAGGATCAATTTGTATCAAGAATAGAAGATAATCTTACTTATAGATTACAAAGATTGATCGATATCGAAGCAAAACTTGCTTTTTCTCCTCCCGATGTAACGGCAGATTTAGCAAAAAATACGCGATTATGGATTCGAGATAAATGGAGTGTAGAGAACTCAGTCCATACCAAACCTGAACATCAAGGACACGGAGCTCAAAGGGCAGTTATTCTCTCATTGCTTGAGCTACTAATTGATTTAGATGAATTCTTTAATCAGACTGAAGAAGGTGAGCAAGGATATAAGAAACCGTTGTTGCTGCTTATAGAGGAACCTGAAATCTATTTGCACCCTCATATGTGCAGAAAAATGAGGGATACTTTGTTGAGTCTAGCAAGAAAAGGGCTTTGTCAAATAATTTGCACAACACACTCACCTGTATTTTTAGATTTAGCAGATCGTCATGATGGGATTGCGATAATATCTAGAGATGAGGACTCTGGAGAGGTGCTTAATAAACAGTTAAGAAATGATTTATTCTCCGGTGATGCTGAATCTCGTGATAGATTGAGAATGATTTTAAACTTTGACTCAGGTGCAAATGAAGTATTTTTCACTAAAAGGACAACCTTGGTTGAAGGTGATTGTGAAATAGCCTGCATTGATGCACTAGGTGAGAAATTCTCAAGCCTTGATCGATTGGATTTTTCTAGACATCTGCTGGCGCGAAAGGATGTGAGTCTCATTAATTGTAGGGGTAAAGCTACAATTCCAGCCTTCCAAAAGGTACTTAATGCGTTTGGGATTCCTTACAGAGTTGTTCATGATTCCGATAGCAATCTTCAGGGATCTGCAGGCACCGCTGCTGAAACGATTAATACTAAGATAGCAGGACTATTAGGAACGGCGGTCTCTCTGAAAGTTCATGAGCCCAATTTTGAACAAGATATTTTTGGAGAAAGTTGGGATAAGGAGAAACCATGGAACGCACGGTCAAAAGTATTGGACCTGCCTGAAGATTTCATCAATGATAAACTGGAGTCCTTTTATTATTTCGTTCTTCATTCATCGTCTGAAGAACTACAGGAACCTCTTGAATCTGAAGATTATGACTTAGAAGATCTGTTTTCAGATGAGTATGAATCCAACGATACTTTTAAAGTGCCAAGAAAAAATCTACGAAATTCGATTCATTCTATTTCAATAGATCAAAATGCTATAGATGATTTAAAAAAGGATGGAGTTGTAGAGCTTGCTGCAGGTCCTGGAAGAATACCTGATCTAGAACTATCTTGTACTGATGAGGCTAATTATTACTTTGGAGAAGTTGTCAGTGACTCGATGGCTGATACTTTAAATGTTGGAGATTATGTTCGGCTGAAAAGACTTGAAAATATTTATTTGGAAACGGTGGGAGAAGAAAATGACGGAGTTTCCCACAATGAATTTTCTCAGCATATAAATAATGGCGGAATTTATGCACTATCAATTAATGATGACATTGAATTAGGAGAATACACTCTCAAACGAGTGCAATTTAAAGTGTTAAATGATACTGAATGGATTTGTATTCTTTCTGCTGACAACCCTGATACAAAATGGGGGGACCGTGGGAAATTAGTTGTTCGTCCCACCGATAGAATACATTTCGCAGCTGAAGTTGATGGGTTATATGTTTGGACTGATGAATCCGATGGCTCCTGAAAATTCAAGTTTCTCGCTTCCAGCTTTAACAGGGCTTGCGCATAGTTCTTGAGATACTCTTGATGACAATTGTATTTAGGATTCCGCTCGATTTGTGAATTAGGTTCATTGCGCTTTACTCTTTTCTATATCTCCCTTCCCTGCTCTATGCCGACCGATATTATTTCTGGTTGCGTGCGCTGGTGCGTGGTTTTTCTGAGAACCGGGGGGCCGGTCGTGTCTGGGTAGGCGACGCGTTTCTGCCTGAGACGTTTTAACCGGGGCTAAGGCCCTGCGGCTAATGTCTTTTGTGTTGTCCGTGTTGCTGAGTATCGGGGAGGCGGTAGAGCAGCGGCTACTTGTCATGTTTGCCCTGGTGCGTTTGCCTGGGTTGTGTGCTGCGCGGCGGGCGGACACATGGGTCCGCACCCTACATTTTCTGGGCATGGGAGTTGGTTAATGTGGGCTGGTTGTGGATTCACGACGCTGGAATTTAGAGTGGAGCAGTTGCTGGTTGCTGAACCTGGGGCGTCTCGTGAGACTATGTTGACTTGATTCGGCGATGGATGCGTTACGGATCTTAGTTCAGGTAGGGGAAGCGAACTCGGGTTCAAGTTATTGCTGGAAGTACTCCCATGATAGACATCTTGAAATCTTTAGTCAGTCTGAAATGAGAAGACATCGTACTGGCAGGATACTTTGACCCGGATGATCCTGCGGAGTTCGCTCCCATGCTGAGTCGTGTCTATCTCATCATCGGTGAGCGAATGCTTCAACTGGCGCTTGATGAAACTACTACGATCGCGCTACTTGTCCGATTTGTGGAAACGATTGAAGTGACCATCGAAATGGAAGAAGAACTGACATGGTGCAGAAGTTCCATGGGAAACTTTTTATTGAAAGCCCCCCAGGCCGAGAATGTGATCTCAAAAATCATTGTCTACTTCGATAATGAGGGCGACCGTGAAAAATTTCGCGCATTGGAATTTGTTCTCAGCTCTGGCCAGTTATTATTTTTCGATCCCCTGTTTATCGATGGAATCAATTTCGGTGGGCAAGAACAAAAAGATGACTGCCTCAATCACATCGAGAATTATACTGCTAAAATAATCAGCTGACTGTAAACAACAGCCGGTTCATGGAACGTTTGATCCTGCGTTTCAATTGCACTGCGAAATGCGATAGTGCTTTCACGATCCCCCCTTCCCTGCTCTGTGCCGATCGGTATGATTTCTGGTTGCGTGCGCTGGTTCTTGTTTTTTCTGAGAACCAGGGGGCTGGTCGTGTCTGGGTAGGCGACGTGTTTCTGCCTGAGACGTTTTAACCGGGGCTAAGGCCCTGCGGCTGATGTCTTTTGTGTTGTGCCTGTTGCTGAGTAGCGGGGAGACGGTAGAGCAGCGGCTACTGGTGATGTTTGCCCTTGTGCGTTTGCCTGGGTTGTGTGCTGCGCGGTGGGCGGACAGGTGGGTTCGCAACTTACATTTTTGATGGAATGGGAGTTGGTTATGGAGGGCTGGTTTGTCTGTTGTCTGGTGTGTGGCTTGCGGTTTGATTGTGGCGATGGGGACGTGGGGGTCAAGACAAAATTTTGTCCCGATGTGGCCGGATTTTGTCCTGGTCTATCCCGGAATTTGTCCCGCTGTGTCCTGAATCTGTCTGGCTGTGGCCGACTGTTAAGCTCGATTTTTCGAACTGGTGCTGCAGAAACAGGTGTGGAGCGGGTGAACATGGGCGGCGATTCCGGTGTTGAGGTGTCACTGGTGCGGCGTGTTTCGGTGCTCAATCAGGTGCCTCGCGCGCGAGCCAGATTTCGAAGAGGATACGGTTCGGCGAGAGGGGATCAAGTGCAGTCTGGTCAGGTGTGGGGATTTGTTTGTGGGGATTTGTCTGGTGCGGTTGGGGAGTGTTCCGGGATTGTGGGTCGCGCGGCGGGCGGACACGTGGGTCCGCGCCCTACGGTTGGGGTTGGGGAGATGAGTGGGGATTGTGTGGTTGCGCTGGGACCTCTTGTTGCCTGCGGCAATCCCGGATTTTATCCGGGACCACCTCTGGGTTGTGAGGGGAATGGGTTCTGTTGCTGGTTGGTGGGTTGGTTGTTTGATCAATTACCGGCGGCTAGTAACTCCGCTCTTAAGTTCGTTCTCACCAGAAAGAATATTTACGCCGTCTTCCTGTTTTTTGTAGACCACCAGATTACTGGTGACAAAAATGCTCTTCCGAGGTCTGATGAGGAATCTCACCTCA
>NZ_JAVJSQ010000017.1 GCF_040219335.1 Gimesia sp.
CGATCAGCGTCTCGTTGAGATTGCTCGAAATGATCCCAGAGTCCGACTCCTGATGACACTTCCTGGAGTGAGCCATGTCGTTGCTGTGGGACTACTGGCTGCGATCGGTGATATTGAGCGTTTTTGTGATGGCAATCATGCTGCTTCTTATCTGGGACTCGTTCCATCAATACGACAGTCAGGAAATAAGTGCTATCACGGAAGAATTACAAAGATGGGAAATCCCCACTGCCGCTGGTTGCTGACGCAGGCCTGCCAGCATGTATCGCGTCACCCAGGTCCACTGGGAGCATTCTACCGCCGGCTGGTGAAACGCAAACCACGTCAGGTAGCAATCATGGCGTTAGCACGAAAACTGGTAACCATCGCCTGGCAGATGCTCAAACAGAATGAACCTTACCGATATGCCAAACCTATGCTGATGGCAAAAAAATTCACGGATCTGGATCGTAAGTATCGGCAGGAACAACGAAGAACTCCTTCGGCTGCGAGAGCGAAGGCAGGAGATGGCCTCACGGCAGTCTACGACGAAATTGGATTCACGGACTCATTATCCCTGGATCAAGTTCCCGATGGAGAACGCCGCATGTTAATTGAAAAGGATGTGATGATGTTTGTTGAAGAACTGTACCGCCCAGTCAAGAAAAATAGATCTACTCAAACAGACAAATAGCATGAGCCGGGATCGTCCTGACGGACTGATCCCGGCTCATGCATTTTTTTTATCTATCGCACACCGTAATGCGGAGAAAGCAAGCTTGGATTTTTAAGGCATCACTCCGATGTCCGAAACGAAACATGATCATCAGGAAAACGGCCTCCGATCAGGAGTGGCCTCATCGGAAACCGTACGCGCTTCGGCGCATCGTCGGTCCAGTTATTCCTTGTTCGGTTGCGTCCCCGCAGAGCCGAACTCTGCTTCACTGGACAAAATTATTATACCAAACCAGATTTTAAAATTGCGACTAGAATTTCTCAGAGGTAGCTATCCCGGACCGAACTCAGCATCCTCATTTTTTGTCCACAGCTTTTCTGGTGCCGTAGTTCAATTTTTTTAAACTCAATCCGTACTACAGAAATGGTAAAGTCACCTACTCCTCTGCTGGACGCTAAAAACAAGGATGGGTTTGAGTCGGCCTGCACTCCCGAACAAAGACTTGGGTAGCACGTCGTCGCAAATTCTGAATTCAGAGTAACATACAACTCAAAAAAGTAACGGAAAGTCCTCTCGCATCCTCCCTTGTAGAGGGTCATATACAAGCTGGGATGCGAAAAAACTTTCTGTTGTTTTTTGTACGTCAGGTACAAATAGTCTGTGATCCGTTAAGTTAAATGGACCACTAATCTTTTATATCAAAACCTTCTGAAAGAACTGACATTAGCCTGAGCAGGTCCTGCCGTGGCGGACTGTTGTTGTCGATCTTTTAGGTACGGACGCGTATGCTTTGAGCATGAAGAAATGACTTGCGTTTGAATTTGATATACGCCACAAATCGTTCGTACGACTTGATCAGCACGCCGAAATGTTCTTTGCAGTAAGTCACATCGATCTTGATCGTATCGAATTCCGGTTTGGGAGAAGGAGAAATGCCGAAAAAGCGATTTACTGTTGAGCAGATAATTAAGCAGCTTCGTGAAGCGGAGGTCGAACTGGCTCATGGTAAGACGATTGGCCTGGTTTGCAAACAACTGGGAATCGCCGGCCAGACTACTACCGCTGACGTAAGGATTACGGTCGAATTCGTACCGACCAGGTCAAACGTCTCAAAGACCTGGAAAAGGAAAATGCACGCTTAAAGCGGCTGCTGGCAGATGCGGAACTGGATAAGGCGATCTTGAAGGAATCAGACATGATCTTCGAATGATAAAGTCAGATTATTTCTTCAATTGCTTTGTTTCTATATCATTTGCAATGGATGTAATTCCAGCGAGTGCGTATTCCGCCAAATGTTTAACCAGAGCCGTAGCATCTTTTTGTGCGAAACCGAGGTTGGGGAACATCTCCTGAAGCGAAGGTCGATCGCAAATAAGTAACATAAAACACGGACCGATGATACTTAAACATCCTCGTTCCACTGCGGGATGATTCGCTGGTAATCCCATCAATTCGCTAACAATGCTTTTAAGAATAAATATCCTCTCGACCCTCTCTTTTCCTTTAAAGGATGCAGTAACTGACGTTGGATGGACAAGTTCTCGACTAATGACGCGCAATACCCAAGAAGAAGAAATCGGACTAGTAAGGGCTTGGACAAAAACCTCCACGAACGCATATAACTTTGTCTGTGGGTCAGATTTTTCCTCGGTAGCACTTCTAATAGAATCAGTAGTGATTAATCTAGATGCAGCTTCATGAAGTACGGCCTTATATAGCTCTTCCAGGCTCCCAAAATAGTAGTTTACAGAAGCCGCATTCGTGTTGGCCAGTTCCGTAATCTCCTTGCTGGTTGCCCGATCAAACCCCTTTTCGGCAAACACCTGTCCAGCAACTTCTAATATTTTCTGGCGAGTGGATGACACTCCTCCTTCATTTTTCGCTGGGGTAATTTTCTGTTTGCCTTTCTTCATTCAATTCACCCTCAGTTTTTATACGCATGAAATAAAGCCCGTTCATGTATTCGGAAATACAATTGAGCTCTTTTCTGAGAAATGTTTGTCAGAGCTTCCTGATCATATCAACAAAACAATAGCTCTCAAACGTGAAACGAGTAGTGAAATAAGAGATACATGTAAGACTCGATAGAAAATCGTTGAATTCTCCCATATCAGGGTCGTCCGGCCACAAGGCTAGACCTGACCAATATATAGGTCAGGCGATGCTTGAAAATATTACCATGTAGCAACGCAGTGAAATCTCTTGAATTCGAGTAATTTCATACCTCTGATATGCATGGTCTCGGGTTTTCACTTCATGACTTTTCCATCTACCCTGTCCTCGTGAATTCAAATTTCAATTTTAAATTTGAATTTGACCTATCGGACTACTTTAGATACAATCATCCTACTTCAGGCATGATTATTGTTCATTTGTGCATATTTTAATGAGGTTTGGCGGGGAAACGTTCTGGTGTGCGCTATTGCCCCAAAGTCCTTGTTGACATTGAAATTAAGGAAAGAATGTACTATGCAGATCCGATTACTGAATCACTCCATTTGTTTAACCATTTTCACGACATGTTTGTTGGGCCAAACAAGCTATGCTGAAGAGTATCAGTCGAGTCTTGCAGTTGAGGTGAGCAGCATTCCCAGAGAAGGAGCAATTACTACTGTCATTTTGTTCAAAGACCCCAAAGCCTTCACTCCTAAAATGGCCACATCTGATCGAAAGCAATGGAAGGGGTATCACTCAATAATTGACAGAAAGTCACGAGCGGGCAAATCAGTCGTAACGTTTGATAAACTTGTTCCCGGTGATTATTCAGTATTCGTCTATTGTGATCTCAATTCAAATAAGAAACTGGATACAAAGTTTCCAGGTATCCCGATTGAACCAATTGGAACATCAAATAATATTGTGCCTCCTAGACAACGGCCTACCTGGAATAATACCAAGATCCAATTGGCACCAGGGAAGAATGTAAAGAAGATAAAGCTAGTCTCAGTTTCACGCTGACTTCGCTTGGTATTCATGTCAGTAGATCTGAGGGTGATGACTCATGAAATCGTTGATTTACTTCTGTGATTTTTCAGGTAATAATCAAGTCGAGAGTCATTAAACATTTCAGAGCGTTCCGGGCTCTGTCGTGTTGATGTATTTACATGAAAAAACAGACTGTGAGGACCTCCCCTGAGGATACTATATCTGACGATTGGAGCACTTACCTTGGTTCCTGTTTTACGCAGAGACTATTTGAAGTGGTACTCCGAGAATTATCTGCCATCTTAAATCCCAGGGGAACCGGTCTGCTTTGCACTCCCGTTATATTCATTTTGATGATGTACGATTATTTCTATAATCAAATCAACAGAAGAATCATCCTTGCAACCACCAATCCATGAAGTATTGAGCCAGAGTATGAGGTGCCGTTCCTGATGAATAATAATCGGACTCGCAGCAATATATGGAGCAGGCGCTTACTAAAAATATCACTCATTGTACTGATCATAGTTGGGCTGGTTTTCTGGCTAAGGTATGCTCCTGTAACAGTAATTGAACATCAGATTTCACGGGGGCCAATGGTTTCCGAAGTTCTTGGAACAGGGACTCTGGAAGCACGTGTTTCCACAAGGATTAGCCCTAAGATCTCAGGGAGAATTAAAGAGATCTTAGTCGATCAGGGGGATCGCGTGCAGAACGGAGAGCTTCTTGTACGACTAGATGACGAAGAACTAAAGCAACAAGTAGCTATTGCTCAAGCGCAGGTCGAAGCAAGTGCAGCTGCAATTGATCGACTTGAGACAGATCGAGATCGCTCAACGGCAGTATTCAAACAGGCAACTAAAAGCCACAATCGCATTACATCCCTGTTCGAGAAGAGTGCGGCAAGCCAGGCTGAGGTAGATCAATCTGCTGAAGCATTAGCAATTGCTGTCGCTGGGGTCTCCCAATCAGAGGCCTCTATCATCGAAGGGAAAAAAGAACTAATTACAGCAGAGAGAACATTAGCGTATCAGAGAGCAAGGCTGCAAGATGCGGAAATTAAAGCACCATTTGCCGGAATCGTTGTCAAACGAACTCGAGAACCTGGAGACGTGGCGGTCCCTGGGAGTACCATCTTAAGTATCATTGCCACTGACGAATTGTGGATCAGCGCGTGGGTAGACGAGACAGAGATAGCTCATCTCGAACCCGAGCAACCAGCAAGAGTATTATTCCGATCAGAACCACATCATACTTATCCAGGAAAAGTCACCCGTCTGGGACTGGAGGCAGACCGTGAGACAAGAGAATTCATTGTAGATGTTGGAGTTCTTGAGCTACCCCAAAACTGGGCTGTTGGCCAGCGTGCCGAAGTCTATATTAAAACAGCTGAAAAGAAAAACGTGATCCAGCTGCCTACCAGATTTCTGAAAAAAGAAAGAGGTGAGGATGGAGTCTATCTAAATCAAAACGGCTTTGCTGTCTGGCAACCAGTAGAAGTGGGGCTACGTAATCGGGATACTGTAGAGGTTCTCACAGGACTGAAAACGGGAGACAGTGTTGTCATTGCTACGGATATAAAAAATGGTTTAAAAAATAATCGAAAAATTATAACACCATGAATCTAGCCACAAGGGATATACGACATAATCTTGGTCGTTTCGCTCTGACTACATTTGGGGTCGGGATGCTTCTAATGGTTGTCATGGGTATGGGAGGGATCTATCGCGGAATCGTAGAGGACGCGACCCTGCTCATTGATAAGATTGGAGCTGATCTCTGGATTGTGCAGAAACATACAAGAGGTCCGTTTGCAGAACTGTCTCAAGTCCCATCGAATCTTACCCAACGCGCTTTATCAGTCCCTGGCGTTCTGTCGACCAGAGATTTCATTTACCACACAATTCAACGTGTAAGAAATGATAAGCCATTGCGTATCGCTGTATTAGGATTAAGTTGGCCTACAGACAAGGGCGAATGGATACCACTGAAATCAGGACGCCCGCTGGGCCAGAATCACTTTGAGATGATTGCAGACGAGTCACTCGGCCTTCAACTAGGCGAAACGATCAAGCTAGGAAAAGATTCTTTTCTGGTTGTTGGTATTTCACAAAGCATGATCAGTTCCAATGGGGACGGAATTGGTTTTTTCACAGTTGCAGATGCGCAGTCGATTCAGTCTGATGCAGCAGGCGAAGCTGTCCGACTGGAAAGGGCTTCACGAAAAGCACGTGGTGAACGGAGCGAAATGGGACTCCAGCAACCATCTAATCTGGATCTGGCAGAAAGACCTTCAAATGAACTTCCAGCGATTTCTCGACCTCAGCTAACTGCAGTCATGGTAACTCTCGCTCCTGGGGCAGATCTGGACCAAATCACTAGAATTTTTTCCGGCTGGGGAGACGTTTCAGTTTTCACAAAATCAGGTCAACGAGAGCTGTTACTGAAGGGGAGTGTCGAAAAGATTCGACGCCAGATTGGACTCTTCAAGATTCTTCTGACGGTTATAGCAGCTGTCATTATGGCGTTGATACTTTATACATTAACACTGGACAAGCTGCATTCGATTGCATTGCTCAAATTGATCGGGGCTCCCAATAGTGTCATTTTGGGCTTGATTATGCAACAAGCTCTTATGCTTGGGGTTCTCGGATTTGGGATAGCCTATCTATTGGGAAAGAAAATCTTTCCTCTATTTCCCCGTCGTGTAATTCTTGTTGAATCGGACTTATATCAACTAGGCGTTATTGTGCTCCTTATTTCTATTGCGTCGAGCCTTTTGGGGATTTGGAAAGCAATGCGTGTTTCTCCTAACGAAGCTCTGTCTTAGTAAGAACAAAATGGATAATTATTTTGCAATTGAAGCAATCGACCTGACGAAAGTTTACGGTAGTGGTAATACCGAAGTGATCGCCATGAAAAATGCATCACTTCAGTTGAAGCGTGGTGAAATTGCCGCCTTGCTAGGCCCCAGTGGCTCTGGTAAATCCACTTTTCTTACTGCTGTTGGACTGATCAACCCTCCTACCTCAGGGACTATCATTATTGGAGGGCAGTTAGTCATGGAAGGTCAGCAAAGCCAAACTAATCTTCGTTCATTTCGGCGCCAGCATATAGGATATGTTTTTCAGAAATCAAATTTGATTCCGTTTTTAACCGCTCTTGAAAATGTGCAAATCTCCCTGGAACTCAATGGTAACTCTAAACGAGAATCGCAAGACAAAGCTCAGCAATTGCTAGATGAACTCGGAATTGGAGAACGTTCAGATAATCTGCCTTCGATGCTTTCAGGAGGCCAGCAACAGCGAGTTGCTGTTGCGCGAGCTCTTGCAAATCAACCCAATGTGATACTGGCAGATGAACCTACTGCAGCACTGGACAGTAAGCGAGGAAGACAAGTGATGGAATTATTCGCACAAGTGGCTCACACTCGAGGGGCTGGGGTAATTGTTGTAACACACGATCATAGAGCTTTGGACGTTTTTGACACAATATATGAAATGGAAGACGGGATGATGCATCAGGAGTTGTGATGCATACCTAGTGAAGTTCCCCAGAAATAGTGGCAGCTTCACCAAGAATGCCGAGTAATTGCGAGTGGTGTCGTATGTTCGAGTGACCTTTCCGCCTGCCAATCACCGTTCCTTCACCAGTTATTTCTCGTTACGTTTCAATTTATCAATGGGCTCCCAAAGTAACCAGGAAAGATACATGGAAGATGTACATTGATGTGGAAAGGAGATTGAGCAGTGAAAGCGTCCTGGAACGTCTCCTGGCCGATAGGTTCCGGAATTCAACCCGTCGCATATCACTTGCAGGTTATTCAAGTCATTGTAACTTCTTCCGTTGCCCTCACACACGAGTGTGTTTTTGAAGTCGCTCCAACGAACCCACAATCCTACACCTTGACATGCATAATTGTATTCTATACCATTAGGTGATAGTTTATGCCTTGGTAATACGATACTGTTCATCAGCGTACAATCCACCGGTCAGACGCCCCTTGCCCTCCCCCCAATCGTCAACAACCCTCCCCAGGCACACCGGGATGCAGGAAATACACACCAAGTTTCCCAGAGCAGATATTCTAGAAGAAGTTATACCTATGATTTTTCATACATACCACTTCACGATAGAACTAATGTTCTGAACTGTCCGTCTGAGCCAGGAATTGCAGGAGAATATGTTCCTCATGATTTTTAATTCCCAAACACATTCAGGCAACACCGCGATTGAAACTCGACACACTCCAATCGCGATTCATGTACTTTCGAAATGGTATTTTAGCGCGTTTGTCATCTTGGTATTGCACAGCTTTGCCCAAACCTCTCATGCGCAATTCGACAATTACAGTGCCTCTCCCATTAATTACAACAAGACTGAAGTCAATGATCCGGTTGCGATACTGGCACGACGTGTAGAATCTGGTGAAGCGAAATTACAATATGATAAAACGCAAGGATTTCTACCCGCCGTGCTTAAAGCTTTGGACATCCCTGTCAGCTCACAAACGCTTGTCTTTTCAAAAACCAGCATGCAGCGTTCTCGTATTTCACCACAGCGCCCTCGTGCAATTTACTTCAACGAAGAGGTATATGTAGGTTATGTACAAAAAGGTGGTGTGATCGAATTTGCAGCGACGGATGCCAGACAAGGAGCAACATTTTACACACTAGAACAGTCAGCAACATTACGACCACAGTTCATTCGTGACCAAGGACAATGCTTGACGTGCCATTCTTCCAATCGCACTCAAAATGTGCCAGGTTACCTGATTCGCAGTGTTTTTGCCAAACCTGACGGAATGCCGGAATTCGGGAAAGGGACATTCACCACCGGCCATAACAGTCCCTTCAAAGACAGATGGGGAGGATGGTACGTCACGGGAACCCATGGCGGTATGCGACATATGGGCAATACCACGATTAAGAATCGTGAAGAGCAGATCGACCGTAATACACGTGCGAATCTGAAGACATTGAACGAACTGGTCTCCACCGTTCCTTATCCAAGTCCACACAGTGATATCGTGGCCCTGATGGTGATGGAGCATCAGACACAGATGCACAATGCCATCGCGTGGGCCAACTATGAAACGCGGCGCGCGATTCATCAGTCCGAGAGTATGAATAGGCTGCTTGAGCGTTCCCAAACACTGCTGAGTGAATCGAGCGAGCGTCGAATCGACAGTGCTGCTGACCGTGTGCTCAAACATCTGTTAATGTGCGACGAATTCGTACTGACCTCACCAGTCAAAGGTACAAGTGCATTTACTTCAGATTTTGAAAGCCGTGGCGTTCGTGACTCACAACATCGATCCTTGCGCGACTTCGATTTGAAATCACGTATGTTCCGTTATCCGTGCAGTTATATGATTTACTCGAAAGCCTTTGATGGATTACCGGATGAAGTTCGTAACCGCGTTCTAAGAAAATTAAAGCAAATCCTCGAAGGTAATGAAACCGGCGAAGATATCGAAAAGTATGCTCATCTCAGCGACAAAGACCGGAGTAACATCAGCCAGATCCTCAAGGACACCAAGTCGGAATTTGCAGCCGTTTGTAAAATAGAGGTAAAAGACAAAGATGATGACTCTGAGAGATAGAGTAGGAGACGGGATATCCAATCATCCTGCAATTTCACGCATCATTGAGCAACATTTGATCGAATACTACTGTCGTGGAGAACGCTCACTGAAAGAGGCTTGCAGGTCGGCACAGGTTGATACGGAAATCGTACTCGGCGAACTTCATGGTGTTGTTTCTCACAATCATAATCAACACGAAAGTAACTTTGCTACGTTATCTCTGACAGGAACGTGTGATGAGATCGAATCAACTCATTATAAATACCTGAAACAAGAATTACCTCGAGTCAAACACCTGATTGCCAAGGTTCTCTCAGTCCACGGAGATCAGCATGCATGGTTGCTTTTGCTCGCTGATTTTTTTGACCTGCTCTGCGAGGAACTTAACCCGCATATGTTTAAAGAAGAGCAAATCCTGTGATTCGAACGATCGAACAAACAAAAAGCGTTCCAAAGTTTTCGTTCGGCTCCGTAGACATCTGATCCTTTATGCGAGCCGACAATTTGGTTGCCAGCTCTAAAGGCGACTCGATCGCAACGTCATAAACCCGGGCATTAAGAATCCGCTGGAGATAGTCCAGCAACTTTTGATCCATTTTCGTACTCATTCCTACAGTTAAAGCGAAGCTCAAGGCTTTAAAGGCCCTTGATCGGAACCACATCAAGAGCAGTGAGACTTTGTTTCATTTTTTTAATCATCGTTAATGCGATTATCGAAGTCTGTCTTGCGCCCCCGAACGCCAGATCGGTTGTTGTAATTGAGTGTCATTTACTCTTCGATAAAAAACTGACAAAATGTCGCTTCGAGTAATAATCCCAACCAATTCACCATTCTTCGACCGCTGTATCACCGGAAGACGACCTACTTCGTGATTAACCATGTGGTCTGTAGCTTGCCTAACTGTACAATCATCATAGACGAATAAAGGTGGGCGATTGATAATTTTATCCAGAGTACGATCTGATGAAGCATCGGCAGTCAATACATCTCGTTGGGTCAACACACCTACTGTGACACCGTGATCGTCCACGACAGGAAATCCCTGATGGGACGTATGATTGCTTCTTGTTGCAAGCCATTCCTGGACATCAGCGATCTTATTATTCGATTGTAATGTAACAACATCCTTTGTCATGATGCTGGAAACATGTACTTGCTCCAAAAGATCAGCTTCGTAATCTTCTGGAGTACGAATGCCCCTTCTGGCAATTTTTTCAGTCATGATCGAGTTACGCATCAAGAAACTCGAGACCAGATGAGCAGCCGCGCAACCGCCTAAGAGAGGCAGCAATCCGAGTGGTTGCAAGGTAGTCTCGAATGCGAACACGACTGAGGTCAGCATGGCTCGTGAAGCCCCAGCGAAGATCGCCGCCATACCGACCAAAGCAGCGATCCTCACATCGACCCCCACTCCCGGGATTGCCGCATTAAATGCTGTTCCCAAAACCGCTCCAATTCCGCCACCAATGGTAAACAGAGGAGCGAGTGTTCCTCCCGAGGTGCCGCTTCCCAGGGAAATCGACCACGAAATGAATTTCATGATACATAGAAACAAAATTGTTGGAACAGTAAGATTATTGGAAAGCATATCACTGATATTGTAATATCCGACCCCCAATGTATCTGGGGCGAAGTAACCCACGATTCCCACTGCGAAGGCACCAATGGCCGGCCACCACATCCAGTGAATCGGTAGACGTTCAAAGCTGTCTTCAATAGCGTACACAGCCCGGGTAATAATGACAGCAAACAAGCCCAGGCCGGCCCCGATCAAAATGTAGCTGATTAAGGCTGCCCCTCCAGGTGCCTGGATATCAGTCATCTGAAATACAGGTTCAGCCCCTTCGAGCATAATTCGCATCCCGGTTGCAGTCGAGGAGGCCAGAGCAACAGGGATAATGGAGCGAGGACGAAATTCGAAAAGTAATAATTCAACAGCCAGCAACACAGCTGATACCGGGCTACCAAATGTGGCCGCCATTCCCGCTGCAGCTCCGGCCGCTAACAAGGTTTTGCGTTCTGTAGCAGTAGACTCCAGAAATTGGCCGATGACCGAACCCAAGGCCCCTCCTGTAGCAATGATGGGGCCTTCTGCCCCAAAGGGGCCCCCAGTCCCAATCGAAACCGCCGCTGAAAGTGGTTTGAGAAACATCAAACGCATTGGAATCCGGCTTTCATTGGTTAAAACCTGTTCCATTGCCTCTGGGATACCATGACCTCGAATTCCCTTGGATCCATATCTGGCCATGAGCCCAACAATCAAAGCACCTGCCACAGGTATGAAGACAACCCAAAGCCCTAAATATTGTACTGCTGGAGCGGGAGAAATGAATGAAGTGCTCAGTTTGCCATAAAAACTGAGATTTGTAATACACCCTATCAGAGACGTCAGGCACAAAGCCACAAATGCTGCAACGGCTCCCAACACGATTGCAAGGCTGCAAATTCGCAGTGTGCGCACATTGATGGGCGTTGTCTCAGGGGGAATCTGTGCTGCCTCGGCGACAAAGTCGAGTGAGGGTGAAACAGTCAGTCCCTCAGTTGTCGGTGATTGAGTTGATTCGTGTTCGGTCATTGAGTCTTAAGAATTTTATGATGAAGTTAAATTAAGACTGATAGCTACAGATAGGGCTCTCAATTTTACCCTTTGATATCTGCGAGATTTGAGATTTCACATAATGCGCCTGGAACATTCGCTAAATGTTGGCCAGGGATCTATGAGATACGGTTAGTAGGCATTGTTAAAACGGGCCTATGTTCTCGGCCCATCATGACCAGGGTTACATATCTTTGGATTTCATTCGATCGATATCGAGGAATACCTGATCCAGCTCGTCCTTGAATAAATCGCCGATCAACAGATTTGTGACGTTACCTTTGTGGTGTGGATAACATTTCACAAATTCACCGAAGTTGAAGCCATTATAAAACTCAACCACGAGGCGGCGCATACGATTCATTCCCTTGAAATACTCCTCAGCCCACTTTCCAAGCAGCTCTTTCGAAGTATCATTCTTTCTGAGTCCTTCGACAATCGCATCCGCCGCTAATTCGCCTGACTTTAGAGCTAGCAGAACGCCTGAAGAATAGAGGGGATCAAGAAACCCTAAAGCATCTCCAACGAGTACCCAACCATTTCCCGCAGCCTGTTTAGAGCGATAAGTAAAATCCCTGGTTGCCCTGACCTTCGCTACCTGAGTTCCCAGCGAGAGTCGTTCTTTTACAACCGGACAATTGATTAATTCTTCCTGAAAAGTAGTTGCATGGTCCTGTCTTTCTTTGAACAGGTAGTCGAAGTCTGCAACAACTCCAACACTCACGGTATTCTCATGTAGCGGGATATACCAAAACCAGCCGTTCGAGTTTTTTAAACTAAGTACAATCGTGGCGCCTGCGTTTGGTTCTTCATCCCGGTAAGCCCCTTCATAGTACGTCCAGATAGCACCTTTATTCAGCTCTGGATCAGGTTCTCGTAATTTAAATTTATTCAGTATCATAGAACTTTGGCCGCTTGCATCCACAACCACTCTCGCGAGAAGTTCTTCGCGTCGTCCTTCAGCATTTTTAATAACAACACCAATAGCCCTGTCATTCTGAAACAGCACATCTAGAACTCTCACCCCCTGGGCGACATCAACCCCTTGCTCCTGGGCATTCTGTAACATCATTGCATCAAATTCGCTCCGACGGATCTGCCAGGTCTGCGAGCATTCGTGTGGGTTGTGTTCAAAGAAATTAAATGGGGCTGATAACTTTCCGGATGAATTCACAAATTGAACGCTATGTTTTTTGACAAAATGGCTGGTTCTTAACTTATTCAGCATATTCAGACGCTTAAATGTCCAGTATGTCTCGGGGATCAGTGATTCACCAATCCGATACTGAGGAGTTGGTTCACGTTCCAATAATTTGACAGAATATCCCTGTTGTGCCACGAGGGTGGATGCTGTGGCGCCGGCTGGACCACCTCCGATAACAATCACATCGCTTTGATTTGGAGAATTCATTTTTGACTCACGAAGAACTAGATAGCTGAATCGACTACATCTTGGACAGAGTTGTCCCCCCCATTTCATGTACATCGCCTGACGGCATCTAATATATTATCAAGGAGTTTTATAAACCTGCTTTGAATGCTCAACGCCTGACGGCATCTCATATAAAATAGACTTGATCAACATTCAGGATTTCACCATTATACTCAACGCCTGTCGGCATCATCCCATGGATACCAGCATAAATGCTTCACCAAAAAGCCATGATTCATCAGGGCGGGATGATCATCGGAATTTCGTCACGTGAAAGCGTATTCAGATTTCGTGTTTGTATAGTCCCAGTGACATAACGCGTATTGGTAGATTGCACGTGATCTACCCAAACCGGCAAGGTTTGTTCTCCTCTAGCATCCAAAAGGAACATGGTCGCTTCTAAATCTCCTTTCAACTTTGATATTTCCTTGATAACCGAAACGTCATTGACCAGATGGGTACTTTCTCCTAGAGAAAGTCCACCAAAACGATGTGTGTGCTCCGGATATTCCAGCGTAGAGCAGACGCGTTTGTCCAGAGTCGGTCTACTCCGATCTTCCTCTGCTGAATCGAGCCATAGTACCAGTTCTAAATTAGACAATAATTCCTGGTAATCGGGACGAATATTCTCACGCGCCTCAGGACGTGGATTTTTAACTCGCCAGACTTTTCTCAAGACAACACTCTTCACCGGCGCGGAAATAAGTCCTGCAGTCACTCGACAGCCGATATGTCGCTGCCGATCACATTCGCCAACCAGCGATAACAGGAATCCGTAACACGTTGCCGGTGGTGGTAAAAGATGAGTTTCCAGATATTCCCGCGCGTATCCTTTCCGGAAACAGGAGATGGGCACAGTTACACGAACTCCAATCACGGTTGGGCCTCGTTTCCTATTAGCTTCGACATTCTATCAAGCACGGAGGCACACGCAGCTTTCACTCCCATCGTTTCGAGGCCCCTGTTTTTCAATTGTTGATACAGGGGAGATTCGAAATCACTGACGCCACATATCAATTCTTCAATCTGAATATCGCCAGAATCCAGGCGTGCAAGGAGCTGATCAACGGAAACAGTCTTCCCGTGATCGTTCGACTCGAAACAATAAAGAATTCGAGGTGCCGGATCGTGGGTCAACCGGAATACAACGGCATCGGGAGAGAAGTCATATAAGAATCGACCTTGATTACCTGCCACTGTCCCCAGGTGACACAATGCTTCAATGGCGGAGGCTGCCCTGGACTTTTCCCGTAGACTTTCCGGTGTCAGTGACATGCCGTACTGATATCGCGTCGCATGCATTTCACAACCATAAGGAACCGGATGTTTGAATTTATCCTTACCACGAACCGCCGCTGGTGTCGCTCCTGGACTGGCAGCATTGAATGTGACGTCACCGTTCCAGGGGGTTAAAGAGACTGCTCGAGTCAGTTCCAGTACAGCACGACGGACTTTGGTAGAAGTAGTACCTTCGGTTTTGGCAGCCTCAGCCCGCATATACCCCAAAAGGTCATCATCAATATAGGTTTTGCCAGAGTCAGTATCCCATCCTCGAAATTCCGGATCCTCCCAGGAATTGGTGCGTTCAGTCTCATTCCAGCGTCGATTCGTACCTGAGTCTTCCAGATCTGCCAGACGTCTCCGCAGTGAAAAACGTATCGCTTCCGCGCTCACGGTAGAATGCGGCTGTCCCAGCCAGAGAATTTTTTGTAAAGTTGTGATATTACCATCGGTTTCCGCCCGATTATTAGCAGCGGTCCCATAGGGTGTTACAAAATTAGCATAGACATGCAGGGACATACCCAGTCTCCACGTTCTTAAATATTCAGGCAGATTGTTTCAGTTTCTGTTCTTCACTGACACGTCCAGAAAAACAAACCAGAGCCAGCAGACTTAAATCGCGACAACGTAGCCAGTCTTCATTAATGAATGCCAGACATTGGTTGTATTCCGTAGATGATGTTTTTTTAGATCTACTTTGATTCAACAATTGGCTGAGCAGAGACCGCAACTGTGATTGACATTGCGTCCTGGCTAGTTTGAGTCGTATCTTCTCATAAGCCCATCCACAGGTTGATGGGGCAGACCGTCTTGCTGAATGGATTGCTCCTGATCTTTTCCCGGAAAGCAGACCTGTTACTGCATTCTGAATCATGCCAACCAGCAATCGCTCTTCATCTCGGCCCCAAATTCCGGGAGTGGAGATGAGCTGATGCAGCCCCTGGGCTTCATACATGACCTGATCACGAAACAGTCTGCCAGTATTAGGATTAGTTTTGGACATCATGCTCGAAAACCCTGAATACCAGGGTTTCCGATCTATCAGATTCTCTGCTATCAGGGATCGCATGATACTGTCGACCCGATATCCAGATTGAAAAGCTTTAACGGTTGTCTGCTTCGAACTGGATCTATTGAGGTCTGACTCTAATGCAACAATTCGAGGCCGCAGCGCGTCATACACGATTTGAAACTGGCTGATTGTCAGATCATCCAATGCTGCAACTTCGCAGGTCTTAACGCGAGACTTAATTTGAAGGGCCCAGGGAGTGGGCTGAAATGTGACTGAATTGATTCCCAGTTTCGCACCGACCCTCGTTTTAGCCTGTAAAATCGCATCGGCAGAATTCAACACGCGACATTCGCTGGCATGTTGTGGATTTAGTCGGGGACGCTGCTGAATAAATTCATGCAAATCTTTTACCTCTGGTACGAGCAGTATTCCAACACCTCGATTCACTGCCATTGCCAGACAACCTACCAGAGAAAAATACAGTGGCAGAATACGTTTTAATGGTTCTTTGATAGCAGTTTGATTCTTGAAAGCAAAATGACGGATGGATGCTCCCGGATAGATTGAGCTGTCGATTCTTATCGGTTGAGTCTGAAATCGCCCGTGTTGATCAATCAGATCTTTCCAGCCAGACTGCTGCTTGAACCAGGAGCATTTTCGATAAGCCACAGGTACCTCCCAGCTTCCCCCATCAGGTAAGTGATGAGAGACCTGCGATTCGTTTTTTGCCAATTTTCGCGAAGTCCCGTGTTGCAAAAATGTCAGAAGGTAACCGGCCTGTAAATCTGCCAAAAATGCTGAATCCGGAGGAGAATGAAACTGCCCAGGCAGAAAAATAAGACCGTCGGAATTGATTTGAAACCCGAATTCAAAGAGTTTCTGGAGCGCATTTGCAGCCTGCTGAGGTTCAGAAAGTTCCAACGTGATAGAGTCAGTCTTGATCTCAAAGCGAAAGGGATAATCCCAATTAGTACCTGCTCCTGAATACATTCCCTTTTGCCATGCATGAAGCGTGCAGGCCAAACCGCCCAGCCCCGCACGATGTAGGGGAGACATCCCCGGTGCATGGAGCTCTAATTCAATCGTTTTTAAATCATTTATCGATTCCATAGCCGCCCTGCCCCTATCGTCTCATCCATATCTGTTACCATCTTTTTGTTCCGCGGTCGATATGCAGTGAATAAACCACAGCCCATATGCCGCCTTCCACCGACCCCCATGATCTGCACCTGGAAAGATTCTTCCTCAGTCAAATTCTCTAACAAGACTTCATACCCCACGATTACTTTATCTTTAATTTTTAGAGTACGTCGTTTTCGAATATCAACCTTGCCTTCAGGATTCACGTCATAGCTAGAGAGCTGTTTTTCTATTGACGCTCGAAATGATAAGGCATCCAACTGAGCCGCATTTTGCCCCGCTACCTTGATTATTACCAGTCTGCTCCAAAGTGTAGGGGCAGCAAGCAGAGCAGTCACTTGAGGGACTCCAATCCGTATCTTTGCCTGATTCACCTGAATCGTTTTTCCCGTCAGGCATAAGAACTGAAAGATCTGCTCTACCGGGGTTCTCAGCACCAGACTACTGCCCGTCCGTAACTTCAAGTGATGATTCTGGAGATATTTACCGCGCAATGAGTGAATACCGATTTTGTTCTTCTGATGCAAATCAGGGACCAGGTTTGAAAGAGCAGCATACAGATGATATCCATGATCAACGGGGACTGAATCTTCTGTTGTAATCCGAAATTTCAGATCGACGTACATAACCACTAACTGTCACTTACCTGAGAAAAGCTTTCTTTTTGCTGAGTCTGTCATCAAAACAGCGCAGCCTAAACTAGATAAACTGAAGATAGGATTATTCAGCTTTGCCATGTGATTTTACGGGCATAGAAATCACTAATCCCGCCACGCGATCTCGGTTATCTCGACGCATCGGAAGATGACACTTCAAACACTGGGATGGTAGTCGGATCTTTCCGGTGTAATGGAATTGGTCATCGATTACCTGTTCATAACTGGCTTTACCCACTGACAATTCTTTGACAGACATTTTCTCAAATTCAGTTTTGGGTTCGTTGTCAATGTTCATCGCCTTCGCGTTTACAGCCAGCCAGCGAATCTTTACCCCATGAGCACGGTTCAGCTCTTTAAAAACATCTTCCAGAGAATGTGAGGGGATCACTCGACTCTCATCCTCCTGAAAAAAATCGCGGTGTATTACCTGCAGTGCGCCATGAATAGTCTCATGTAGAATCCGAGCGCGTATTTGCGCCTCACCGATTGTCGTCGGTAGAGATTTCAATGTTGAAAGCGCTGCTTTGTCATTTGGCTTTTCCGCCTGTACGATGGGCAGTGAACGTCTCCCCTGCCCCAGACTGAGATAAAGCAACCCAAATCCGACAAAAAGCAGCAGTCTAATTTTATTCATATTCTGATTTCTCAATTCAAAATTTAAAGAATGGCTCCGAACATATCATCCCCTTAAAAATCACCAGGGAGTAAATCTACGATATACCTCCAGCTTTGTTTGTCAGGCATCATCCAGGTTTTATGTTTCGTATACCATAGACCTCCCAGCGCGATAATCTCACTACGTACAGGAAATGTGTGGCCGCCAATCATTAGTCCCGCGCTCCAGCGATGCTGGCATTCTAAATGAATCAGCTGATCTTCGATTACAGTCGCCAGGTTTTGATTTGCTGAACCACTCTGATAGACCAGGATCAGCAAGCCCTGGCAGGCTAAACTTCTGAGCTGTTCGCATAATGAAACCTGTGATATTAGTTGACAGCGATATCGTCGACGGAATTCATACCAGAGCTCTGGATGATGCGAAAACCATTCTTGTAATTCACGGTTTGGATTCAATCCTGGCAACCACCAGAGCTCATTTCTCAAATTGCCTGGCGGTACATAAGTGTCACACCAAACAACACTATCCGTCTCATGGGTGACGAGGTCATCAATATGCACTGAACAAACATGGAATCTATAGTTAGTCATAGGAGTTTTATCGCGGATAGGTTCTATCCACTTTTCGATATTCGACACCGCTTACCATCATCTATTCATTGACTAGCCGTAAGAGAGCTTAGCCGGTATTAACACGTTGGCCACCTTTCACAGCCCTTTTGAATTCTTATCCAAATTATTAAATCAACAATGATTACTGATCGTATTGGCGAATAGTATCCTCTCGAATAATCGCACCGATATTCACAATCCTCTTATTTTCATCTCTCACAACGCCAACGGTCAGCGCTCCCGGAAACTGAGTCTGGTCTTTGCGCAACATGGGGACATGGATCAAATCGCTTCCCAGACGAGTCTGATTCAGGCGCATGGCTTTGTAAAATCCTTCCCAGTGTGCTTTGCGCGATTGCGGAGGGATAATCAGATCCAGCGACTCTCCGAGTGCTTCAGTAGACGTATATCCAAACAGGCGCTCGGCTCCAGGATTCCAGAGGACAAACCGCCCATCACGATCGACACTGATAACAGCGTCTCCGAATGCATTTATGAGTGTGTGCAATTCAGAATGAAACTGCGTAGCCTCCGGATCTTTATGGAGAGACTCACTTGATTGGTAACTCATAGCTGATCGCTCCTATCGGTTGTCCATCCTTCACATCCTTGTAGTGAGGGTGGCACATGACACATTTTTTCATCACCACGGGAACAGGCGTCATCGCCTGCAGGTAGGGCCGCCCTTCTTTGATGATTACCTCCTCATAGTAAGGTTCACCTGATTTGAGTTTTCGAACGCCTTGCTTCTCGAATTCGGTCTTGGCCACATTCTGGGGTTCGTAAGGCTCACCTGTCACATCCAGAAGGCGTACATGATGAAAGCCTGTTTTGCCGACTCGCTTAAATAACTCAACCGCCGCGCTGCCTGCAGGAAAGTCGTCATCGTCATTTACATACTTATCTGTAATAAGCACAATCGCCTGTTTATAGATATCATCCAGCATTTTGACGGTTTGACGAGTCCGTTTAACCGCGGACTTTGAAGGCTGTCCAGGCTCTTGAGCAGTCGGCTCGTCAGACGTTTTTCCAATCTTTTGATCTTGGCCTGTTAAATCGAGAGTAAAGAGAAACAGAATAGTCACTGCGAGGCTTGTAACAATTCCTGTCTTGAGCATGAGGCTTCCTTTCTTCCTACCAGATGAAGATTAATTTCAACTTCAATGCAATTACCAGAATATGATTAAGTTAAATTCAACAACTGTTGCTTTGAAAGGGCAACACCAGCCAAGGTAACACTGTTGAGATACTCCAGTTGAATCCGTTCGGCCTCTGCCAGAACCCCTTTAAGCTTACAGAATGGCTGAATCACACAGACATTATCAGTCCCAACGCAATCCAAGAGGTGCAAGCTACCTTCAAAGCGTTCGATCACTTCTCCCAAACGTATTTCTTCAAGAGGGGTTGCGAGTTCAATTCCTCCCCCTAACCCTCTAACACTGCGGATATATCCAAAGCGTGATAGCTGATTGACTACCTTCGCCACATGATTACTTGAAATCTGGAAGAGGGTGGCGACATCTGCGACCGTGACCCGCTCGTCTTGAGACGCCAGGTACATCAGAGTTCGCAACGCGTAATCAGTTTGCACGGTGAGTTGCATTTTCAATCCTGATCTGTAATAAACATGTATAAGAGATACATCTTTTACGGAATATAGATATGAGTCACCTTTTTGTCAACAATATTTATAAAATGGTGTTGATCACAAATGCAGATTCGACGACCCGTATTCTGCTTGGGAAACACTTCCAGAGTATAAACGACGGCGAGCTATGAATCGCGCATGGGTAGCGTTTGCAACAGTGTTAGTATTCCCATTTCTCGCTTTGGAATGGACCGGAAGTCGAATCTATCAACGGATGCCCCCCATTCCTGACAAAGTTTTAACGCCGGATGAGAAACGACTGATTGACTCGCGCGCGATTGAGCAAGGACACAATATCTGGCAGTCCACGGGAGGTATGGAGGTCGGCCCTATTTGGGGACAATCGAACTAGTTCGATTAAGTTTATAGGTATCACTGAATTCTCGAAATAATCATTCAATAGAGGTGTCATATATGGCTATCCCACATGCAGAATCTGGAACAATCATTAAAATCGACCCACTGAAACAAAAGCTTTCAGAGACTAAGACTCATACACTAGCCAAGACAGACAAGCTTGAAATAATACGCCTGATCATGAAGAAAGGAAAAGAAATATCCCCTCATTCCAGTCCAGGTCCTATCACTGTCCAATGCCTGGAAGGTCGGGTTCAGTTTTCTACTCAGGGAAAGGATCTTGACATGGTTCCAGGGAATTTAACTTTCCTGAATGGTGGCGAGACTCATTCCGTAAAAGCGATTGAGGATTCATCATTGCTTTTGACATTACAAATCATGAAGCATTGATTCATCTCCTCTGGCATAACGCTTCTATAGCAATCTAAGCTCAGGTGAAAAGTGAAATCGGTTGGTACCGTAGATCGATTTACTTAATTGGATAAAGCCCTTCACTCGCCTTTTCTGGGTCTTATTAATCCCAAGGGCCTGATGACAATCTCATTAAAGAATCTACTACGTTTCGACTGGGACATCATCGACGGAATACTTACTGCTGTGTCGGCAATCGTACCGCATATGCTACACGTACTTGATGTAGAAGCTTTATCTGCAATCATGGTTGTGTTACTGGCGTTACTATTGCTTAGAGACCTGAGGAGAGAAAATTTTGATGGGGATATTTTGATTTGCTTCAGCTAACAAACTCAGAAGATCTGACCTGCAATTTGGAATAATACCAACAGATACTGTCCTTGTCGGTCCACGACACCTGAGGAAAGTGCACAGAAAGTTTGCTGAGCAAGCCAAAGCGAATATGGCTGGTTTAACATATGTTTCCTTATCAGCTCATATCATTTTATTGGGATCGATATAATCAATCCAGCAAATCGATCTTTCGTATTTTTCTTTCCAAACCCAACATGACAGCTCAAACAACCATGATGCATTAATGAAATCGCACCTGCTCGCTGGTAAACACCATTTTCGACTTTTTCATACATCTCTTTACCCGACGCCAGTTCCTGAGCAGCCTTTTTTTCAAAATCGGTTTTCGGCTCGTGGTCGATACTCATCGCGCGGGCATTTACGGCAATCCATCGGGCCTTGATTTTCTCTACTTCCTCCACATCATCAAACATTCGTTGCATTACCCGTGCAGGAACAGCAGCTCGCTCATTGATAAAATAACTTCTATGCATGGAATCCAAAGTCGCCGAATATATATTGTGAGTGAGTCGCGCCCGTAAACGTGCCTCGTCGATTGACATCCGCCGTTCCAGTTGCTTTTCATCGGTTTTCTTTGTCGCCCCTCTTTTTAGCCCCTGTGCCTGGGGGAGGCTCTCCTGCCCTGGTGGTTCAGCGAACGAAACCAAAGTACAAGCCAAAACACATCCGCATAGCATCACTGATACTTTAATCATCATTTCCTACTTTCTCTAAACGGTTATTGAAGCAGAAATCTTCATCACAACCAGTCAAAGGTAAATTACTAAAGATACAAATTTCCATTTCAAGATTTGGGTGATCGCCTCTCTTTCTATAAAAATAGAATCAACGAAAGTTAAGTTCCCTTCGAAAATTTCATCAACTCTCGCATAAGGGAACGATCGTTGTGGTGGACTCAAGTAGCTGGCCGATTGTCACGCGAGCGAATGCAGCTTCCGCTTCGGCATATACACGATCTAACTCTGCGTGTAAGGGACAGAGACTGGTGTGCGATTTCAGCCCCAACGGACAACTATTGATTCGTTCCATGGGAGCGATAGCGCTCACGATATCCAGAATTGAAAGTTCTGAAGGATCAGTAATCAATTCGTAGCCCCCCTTGGGGCCACTTCGCGACTTCAGAATTCCTCCAGCGGTGAGGTCCTGCAGAACACGCGTGAGATACCGTCGGGGTACTTTGGTCTTTTCTGCCAGATGATCTGCCGATTCGGGTTTATGGGGTTGCCCCGCCAGGCAGGCTACTGCACGCAATGCATATTCATGAGTCTTCGAAAGCATCTGATTTCCCGAAAAATATATGGAGGTCCACAATTAGGCGTTGACGTACAAGAAAAACAATTCTATACATTTAGGTGTAGTATAGTTAACTTCCCACATATAGCAAGTTTTTCTTCAGGAGAACCATCAATGCTAAGTGATAAAACCATCGGTATTGTCAAGAATATCACTCCGATTGTCGCGGCAAATGCGGAAACCGTCACTCGCGTTTTCTACCAGAAGATGTTCGCAGGGAACCCGGAAGTCAAAGCTTTCTTCAATCAATCACACCAACATTCCGGTGGCCAGCAAAAAGCTCTTGCTGGTGCCATCTGCGCTTATTTTTCACACATTGATGATCTGGAGTCCCTCACGCCAGCAATTGAGCTCATTGCTCAGAAGCACTGCTCTTTAGGTATTCAACCCGAACAGTATCCGATCGTCGGCAAGCACTTATTGGCAGCGATTCAGGAGGTTATGGGAGAAGCTGCCACAGACGAAATCTTGGCTGCGGTGGGCGAAGCTTATCAACTCCTTGCAGATGTATGCATAGAACGTGAGCGACAAATTTATGCTGAACAGCGTGCTTTAACTGGAGGCTGGAACGGCTATCGTCCGTTTATCGTTGAACGTAAGGAATCAGAGAGTAATGTCATTACATCCTTCTATTTGAAGCCTGCCGACAATGGCCCACTTCCGACCTGGATACCGGGCCAATACATTACCGTCAGAATTGATCATCCAACCACTCCCACTTCACCCCGCAACTACAGTCTTTCGGATCAGCCTGGTCAAAACTATTTTCGTATCAGTGTTAAACGCGAAGTGAGCCTCACCCCTGATGCTCCTGCTGGACTGATTTCGAATTATCTACACGATGAAGTTCAGGTTGGCGACACCTTGGAAATCGGCCCGCCTTGCGGAGAATTTACATTGAATCTCTCTGATCAGCGTGAAACCCCGGTTGTCTTCCTTGCCGGTGGCGTTGGTGTCACTCCATTATTATCGATGGCAAAATCGTTGATCGCTTCTCAGCCTGAAGCCCCTCTCTATTTTTTACAGGCAGCACGCAACAGCCAGACTCATGCTTTCAGAAAAGAACTTCAAGAATTAAAAGATAATGGTCCAAACGTCAGAACGCTTACGATGTATGATTGCCCTCTTGAAGAAGACGTCGAAAGGGAAAATTATGATTCGAATGGCGTTGTAGATGAAACAATCATTCGTGACTGGACTCCCTTCGAGAATGCCGAATTTTATTTCTGTGGTCCTAAACCGTTCATGCAGAACGTTTATTCTTGCCTACACTCCTTGAATGTCTCAACTAATCGAATTCATTTTGAGTTCTTCGGACCACGCCAGGACATAGAGTCCTTGGCCAACTCTTGAAAATGATTCATAGACTTGATTTCACATAGAATCAAATACTCGTCGATCCCACAAGAATTATTAGAAATTAAAGTATCCTACTAAACCCCCAATGCGCATGACGACGATATTTTTTTATATGTCCTCCTGAGTCAGCTGAAAATCAGGAGCACAATGAGCGCAACACTATGGCTTGGATTCGTCCAGTTCCAATCAATCATAGTGGATGAATGCATCCGTTTCTTCCTAACACGGATGCATTCATTTTTTCCACACAGTGGCTTTTCATCAATGAAATTGGTGCTTTGATTTCGTCTGGAATTCTTTCCTGCTCCCATAAATAAGAATCCATCGGCTTCATTACAGCTTATTCGCTCTTGCCGTGTTGCAGGTTATCTGTTGAAGCATGGCTACGATTTAAGGCCGTTCAAACCCGGCCATTCGGATCTGCTTGCTGCCGGATTGAGGAAATTCGAGGAATAGCTGAGCAGACAATCCTTCTGACCATGACAACATTTCTCGTCTTGTCAGCACTGAATGACAATTGTCAACATTAGTTGACAGTAAATCTGAAATGACGATACACAAGACAACAAACATGGTCAAATCAACTAGCATCTTGCCATTTTCAAGCTTACTTTGACTATGCTAAGTATCCTCTGAATCGGCCCGATAATTGCATCATGGATTTACTGACATAATTTCAGAGACAATGTAATGTTGTGTTCTAAGATTATCATTTTCTAAAAATCCAGGGATGTAATTGATGAACCAAAAACGAATAGTAATTTCCAAAAGTGATCATCGAAAATTGTCGCTATTGCTGCAGAGCGAGTTCACACAGGCGATTGGCAATAACCCCTACATCTCGCGATTAAGGGGGGAGTTATATAACGCCGATATTGTAGAGCCGGATTTTATACCACCAGACATAGTGACGATGAATTCGCAGATAAAACTGATTGATCAGGACTTGAATGAGGATGAGATCTATACCCTAGTCTACCCAGACGAGGCAAACATAAATGACGGAAAATTATCAATCCTGACCCCGATTGGCACCGCAATATTCGGCTGCAGGATTGGTGATGAAGTGAGTGGCTATGCAAGTCAAATGCTGATCAAAGAGATCATTTATCAGCCCCAACGCTCCGGTATAATGTCATCATAAACGGATCACGGGTAAGGTTGTCTCCATAAGCTGAAATCACGCTGATAACTCAGCTAAGAACCTGTGGAGTAATTTCATTTGAAAAATGGCAGGGCCCTCTGCAGTTAAACAATAATCTTTTCAGAGTACAAAAAATACACAACAGGTATGAAAAATCCCACGGCTCCTAAAGTGTCTGAATCTTTATAGATGTTGATCGGACTCAATTATCAAAGTCCGGCCTCTTTACCTGGTGAGTTTTAAGTATATGAAATCCCAATCCGAAATAAGCATTATAATTCATAGTGCTTGGTAGCTTCGGGCTGAAAGCAGATCATATCCAACTGGATTTGCTTTGTCCCCTCCGGAAATTCCCACTCTATAGTATCCCCAACGCTATATCCCAAAATTGCTACTCCCAAGTCGGAGAGGATCGAGAGCTTTCCTTCTTCCAAATCAGCATCTTGAGGAAACACGAGCGTGTAGACCCGTTGCTTCCCAGTCTTGCAGTCAGTCATTTTGACTTGAGTATTCATCGTGACCAGATATGGCGGAATTTGATCTGGAGGAACTATCTTTGCTCGTAATAATTCTGTCTCAAGATGACGGATATATGAAGGAGGTGGTGACGCAAATTGATTTGCAACGAGCAGCAGTTCTTGTAGCCTGCTGTAATCGTACTCGGAGATAGTAACCGCCCGATATTTATTTGGATTCGACATTTTGCACATTCCTGTGGAGAACGTATCAGTAAGTGGTTTACAACAATTCAAGTAATTCTCAATCTAAAATAAAGCGATCCAATACCGGTCCAATTCATGTAGAGTAAAACTATATGAGCACACAATATATCATCAAGTAAACGCATCTTTTCTCAGTTGGACCAGATAAGCTGTTCTGCATATGTTAACTTCACTGAAAGCGAAGAGTTGGGCACGCACTAGATCCTTTGCTCTCCATTTTCCAGATCCATGAGCTGAACGTCAACTAGATAGAGGCCTTCCAGCTGACATCCCCGCGTTCTGAGGATATTTCATACAGGCTTCAGATACGGGCTAGATCACGTAACCGGATACGTAATTCGGTCCATTCGTCTCGAACACTTTTGTAGCGGTAGCTGGCTCGTGGAAATTTCAATACCCTGCAATCACGACGTTCACTTTGGGAATAACCTTCCTGAAGCCGCTTCACCACTACGTGACGACAATCAGACCTCATGCCTTTCCCTGGACGACATCCTGCAGCGTCTTCTTATCGAGGCTGAGGTCGGCCACGAGCTGTTTCAGCTTCTTGTTTTCTTCCTCGAGTTGCTTCAGACGCCGCAGTTCGGCACCCCCATCCGGCGTACTCCTTCCTACAGCGATAGAAGGTCTGCTCAGAAATGCCCATCTTGTGGGTCACTTCCGCCACTGTGGTTCCTGATTCAGCCTGGCGTAAAGGAAAAAGCAATTTGTTCTTCTGTGTAGCGTTTTCGTTTTATAGATCTGATCCCTTTCCGGAATACAAGATAACAATATCTCTCGCATTCCGCATGGATCAAGAAACAGGGGAAGGGGCATTGTATCAATGGCTTTCTCCGATAGGCTATAGCAATACGAAAGTGAGAGGCCTTAAGAGATAACGAAAGGCAACCTTAATCCTGGTTAGCCAGAAGAGATAAAGCTGATTGAATTCACAGGTATTAAATAGCAGTTGTAATTAGTCTTAGTAAACGATGAGGGGGGCAGGGGCATCTTGATGGACTCGGTCTCGGTGATGATATGTTGTTAAATATGGAGAATCCACTTTCTTTATACCCGACTGAGGCACAGTCCACATTCGCTGGATGACCGCTTTCAGAACTCTGAGAAACCTTCACTGGCCGCAGTGCCACAGTGTTTATGAACTCCACCTTCCATTCAGGTGTCGTGCTTTCAGATAAAAAACAACTGCATGCGACTTACCATAAGTGGCTGTTTTTCTGCGAGTGACTGATAGAAGAAATTATGATTCGCCCGTCTCGTTCTCAAACTGCTGTTTTTACGACGGGATTCCTAACCACTTGCTTACAAAGTTGCAATAACCCAAATCTGGAAGGCATGTTTTTATGGCCCAGTATTTGCTTCTCTACTGGAATTGAGATTTATCGTTTTCGATTCACGAATGTCCCTGATGAAGGAGGGCTGAACATGCTGATGAAATCAAATCATGAAACCCGTTCCCGCCAGAAAATCAGGCGACACACACAGGGTTCGTTTGAGAGGCTGAGTGCTTCACGGATTACACCTTACGTGGAAACTCCCGCGACGCGAATGTCACGCAACGTAGAAGAAACAGACTCGTATCGGGCAGAGTCTTTCATGGTCATCCGGCTGATCCTGATCCTGGTACTGTTGGGAATCACACCCTTAGTCCTGTTCCTGCTGTCCTTACAGCTGTACCCGGATTTGCTGCATATTGATATCACA
>NZ_JAVJSQ010000018.1 GCF_040219335.1 Gimesia sp.
GATTCAGGTGCTTCTGAGTCACAAGTGGGACAGGTTCCAGTGCACACTTCATCCGCCTCGCGCGCGAAGCAGAATTACACAAGAATACGATTCGGAAAGTGACGATCAAGTGCAATTTGTTCCGTTGTGGAGACAGAACTGTACTGGAAATGGGAAAGGGGTTGCATACAAACGCTGATCAAAGAGAGTCTAAAGAGGGGAGGTTGCCATAAGAGTAGCGCAGGGACTGTGAGGAAAGAAAAATAGCTGCCCACTTTGGTGAGCAGCCGTTGATATGGAAGAGGCGGTGCTCTTTGCTCGGAATTGCTGAATCGAACATAGTCGGACAACGTATCGGACATGGTTTCGGACAGCGATGATGCCCTGCACATTGTTTCTTACAGAACTGAGTTTTTCCCCGGAGCGAGAACTCGCGCAAAAATGCAGGGAATGTCGTGACAAACAGCAGTGCAGGAACAAATGGCATAGGAGCAGCGATGTGTGAAACAGGTGGTTCCTGGTTGGGATGAACAGTAGAGTCTGGTGTTCCCGTGGAGAATCTGTTGGATAGAAGTGAGCTGGGGGTGACTCTGGTTGTCATGTAAGGATGTCGTGGATGACATTTCCGTGCACGTCCGTCAGACGATAATCTCGTCCCTGGAACCGATAGGTCAGCTGTTCGTGGTGGACCCCCAGGCAATGCAGGATCGTGGCGTGGAAGTCATGTACATGCACCGGGTTTTTTGTGATGTTATAGCAGTAATCGTCGGTTTGCCCGTAAGTGATTCCGGGTTTAATCCCTCCGCCCGCCATCCAGATCGAAAAGCAGCGCGGGTGATGATCCCGGCCGAACGATTGAGGATTCCCTTGCGAATAGACGGTCCGGCCAAATTCGCCGCCCCAGATCACCAGTGTTTCGTCCAGCATCCCGCGCTGTTTTAAATCCGCAATCAGTGCAGCTGATCCCTGGTCGGTTTGCCTGGTCAGGGTCGGTAAGTGCTTCTGGACATTGCTATGGTGATCCCAGCCGCGGTGAAAGACTTGAATGAAGCGAACGCCGCGTTCGGCCAGTCTCCGTGCGAGAAGACAGTTCGCTGCATGCGTTCCCGGCTCTTTGACATCGTCACCATACAGTTCGAGCGTACTGGCGGACTCATCCGAGATATCGGCCAGTTCAGGAACCGAGGTCTGCATGCGATACGCCATTTCGTATTGGGCAATGCGTGTATTAATCTCCGGGTCACCAATTTCCTCAGCGCGGAACTGATTGAGTTTTGCCAGTCGATCCAGCAACACGCGTCTTTGTGAATCGCTGCTGCCGGCTGGGTCACTCAGGTAGAGTACCGGGTCACCCTGGCTGCGAAACTTGACTCCCTGATATTTCGAGGATAAAAAGCCGCTGCCCCACAGGCGGTCATAAAGCGGTTGGGCCTGGTGAAACGAGTTTTTGCTGAGCAGCACGACAAATGAGGGCAGGTTTTCTGTTTCGCTTCCCAGTCCATAACTGAGCCAGGCCCCAATACTTGGTCGCCCCGGTTGCTGATGTCCTGACTGAAAGAACGTGATGGCGGGATCATGGTTAATTGCCTCCGTGTGCATGGAGTTAATCACGCAAATATCATCGGCAACTTTTCCCATATGCGGTAACAGCTCACTGATCCATGTACCAGACTCACCGTGCTGCTGGAATTTCCAGGGGGATTTGACGACAGGGAATTTTTTCTGACCGGCGGTCATGCCCGTCAGTCGCTGCCCTTTGCGAACGCTGTCAGGCAGTTCGGTCAGATGCAGTTTTTCGAGGGACGGTTTATGATCGAGCAAGTCGACTTGGGAAGGTGCTCCTGACTGGAGCAGATAGATCACTCGCCTGGCTTTAGGAGCGAAGTGGGGTATCCCCGGAAGGCCACCAATCCGTGAAGCACTGCTGGTTGTCTCGCTGGAATGCAGGTCGCGATTGAGTAATGACGACAGGGCAGCCACGCCGATGCCGGTACTGGCACGTCCGAAAAACTGACGCCGGTTCTCCTGCAGTTGTAACTCAATCAAGGGGGAGCGCATCGTGTTATTCTTTCGTAATCGTTTCATCCAGATTCAGGAACAAGCGAGCCAGATTGGTGCAGGCTGCCAGTTCTGTCTGGGGTAAGCTGGAGTTCGAGGGAGAGTCGCCAACCTTTAGTAAACGTTGTGTCGCCGGCTGATTTCTGGCGTAGAACATCAGGTCAGCTTCATAAGCTGAGCGGAAGAGAGTCAGTTCAGCAGCAGTGGGGTGTCGCGCAGTGACCAGGCGGAAACCATATTGAATTTGCTGGTCAACGGACTGGCCCCCTTCAGACAACATCCGCTCGGCCAGTTTTCGAGCCGCTTCGACGAACTGGGGACCGTTTAACAGGAGTAATGCCTGTAGTGGCGTATTGGTTCGAGAGCGGCGAATGGTGCAGAATTCCCGTCCCGGGGCATCAAGTGTTTTGAGCATGGGAGACGGGACGGTTCGTTTCCAGAAAGTATAAAGGCTGCGTCGGTAAAGGTCTTCGCCTGTTCCCTGTGGATATTCTTTGGAATAATTCGGGCGGTTATTTAATTCCAGCCAGAGTCCTGCAGGTTGATAGGGATAGACGCTTTTTCCACCGACCTGTTCAACGAGTAAGCCGCTGGCCCGTAACGTGGCATCTCGAATCTCCTCAGCAGCCAGCCGCATGCGTGGGCCGCGGGCCAGCAGTCGATTTTCCGGATCCCGTATATACAAATCGGGGCCGACGTGTGACGTTTGCTGATAGGTCGCTGAATTCAAAATCAACCGCTGCATCTGTTTGATATCCCAGCCGCTGCGAATGAATTCCAGGGCCAGCCAGTCCAGTAACTCGGGGTGACTGGGAAATTCCCCCTGCACGCCAAAATCTTCCGCAGTTTTGACCAGTCCCAGTCCAAAGACTCGCTGCCAGTAACGATTCACCGCAACACGCGCGGTCAGGGGATGCTCCGGGTGAACAAGCCACCTGGCGAATCCCAGACGATTGCGGGGGGCTGTTGCGGGCAGGGAGGGAAAGATCGCGGGAACATCAGGGCTGACCTGCTCGCGGGGCTCATTATACTGTCCACGATCGAGCAGGTAAGTTGCCCGTGGCTGAGCCATCTCCTGCATGATCATCGTTTCCGGGATCGCTGCCTGCTGCTGCTTTTTGAGTTCAGCGATTTGTTGTTCCCATTTCTGTCTGGGATTGTGATGGGACAGGAAATATTCCCGCAGTTTTTTTTGCTCGCTGTCTGTACGGTTCTGTTGTGGTTTGGCTGCGATCTGACGAATGTCAGCGGGAATCCCATGGAACTGCAGGTTCCCGGGCACATCACTGGTGATGGATAAGCGGGGGCGTCCTACTCCATGAGTGGCAAAGTTGGCTTCGTGCCGCAGACGGAACTGTAATTCGGTACCTCCTGCAAATCCGAACGGAGACTCCGCGATCAGCATGGCCGTTGCTGGTAGTTTGCGGGACGGTCCGTCAACAGCCCAGCCGTTGTTACCGGATACACTGCCGTCAATGACGTGTGCAATTTCGTATTGATTCTGCGAATAGTCGGCAATGGCCTTGCTGAATTTGACGACTTGTTTTTGTGAGGGATCCTTGATGGAAACCGCTGTCAGTTCCAGTTCGCTCAGGACAAAGTTGGAATTGCTGTGCCGGCCCGGTCCTCCGCCGGGCAGTGACTCATGCGTGAGTGCTTCCAAGCGGATTGCAGTGAGACTGGTCGTATTGGTTTGAGCAGTGATTTCATAGACGTCGTGTCGGGGATTGGCGCCACTGGCCAGAATCGATTGATCGGGAAGGCGGGTGAGCGTGGTTCCGCCGGACGATTCCATGGTCAGAGGCTCCAGCACGGTCCAGCCATGTTCAGGATCCGCAGAGAGCTGTTGTATCCAGCGATTCAAATGCTGATCAATGTCGAGTGGTTTCTTCAACTCCTCCTGCAGATGCGCCAGCTGAGTTGCGAACTTCTGCTGTTCCTCTCTCGCTAGTGGAGACGGGATGCGTTGTTTGGGTGAGAAGCCGCGCATGCCTCGTTCAGGGACCTGATTGAAGAAAGCGTATAACTGATAGAACTCCTTCTGCGAGATGGGGTCAAATTTATGGTCGTGACACCGGGCACAGCCAATAGTCAGCGCCAGCCAGACTTCACCGGTGGTCACCAGGCGATCCATCACGTATTCGGTACGATATTCTTCATCAATGATGCCACCTTCGATGGTGATTGAATGGTTTCGATTAAAACCGGTTGCCAGGCGTTGCTGATCCGTAGCGTCTGGCAATAAGTCACCCGCGAGTTGTTCGATCGTGAATTCATCAAACGGTTTATTTTCGTTATAGGCATTGATGACCCAGTCGCGCCAGATCCATTGTTCGCGTTCCGTATCATACTGGTAGCCGTTGCTGTCGGCATAACGGGCCAGATCGAGCCAGTGCCTTGTCATGTGTTCGCCGTAGGCAGGGGAGGCGAGATAGCGATCTACCATTTTCGCATAGGCGTCTGGAGAACGATCGGCAAGGTATGCGTCGATTTCCTGTAGCGTGGGTGGCAGGCCGGTCAGATCAAAGGCTACGCGACGAATTAATGTTTCGCGGCTGGCCGTCAGGGCTGGTTGTAATTCTTCCCGTTCCAGGCGGGCCAGTACAAAAAAATCGATCTTGTTTTTCGGCCAGGTGGTATTACGGGGCTGGGGAATCTCTGGTTGCAATGGTGCTTTGAAGGTCCAGTGAGCTTCGTATTCAGCTCCCTGGTCAATCCAGGTTTTGAGGATCGCGATCTGTTTTGCACTCAGCGGTTTCGGACCATCCACTGGTGGCATGCGATCACTTTCGTTCTCTGCAGTGATCCGCTGAATGAGTTCGCTGGCATCCGCTTTGCCGGGGATGATCGCTTTCCGGCCGGAGTCAGCGCTGCCGATGGCCGACTCTTGACGATCCAGACGCAGACCGGCTGCCCGTGTTGCCGAATCAGGGCCATGGCAGGTGAAGCAATGGTTCGAGAGAATCGGGAGGACGTCACGGTTAAACTCGACTGATTCTTCCGCCTGCGCAACGCACGTCAACAAGGATATCGGAATGACGATCAGAACCATCTTGATTGCGTTCACGAGACAGATCCCCGGAGTGATACTCAAAAACACAGCTGGCGACATAAGAGAAATAAAATTTTCTTTATGCAATATATCAGGGGGATGCTGCAGATGGTAGAGAAAGTTAATTGCATCTACCGAGCGCCTGGATTCCGATCACTCTGATCGCTTCAGAACACAGCCACACATGTAGCCTGCCTGATTGATATATCAAAATATATTGAAATGTTCGCAGGTCTCGATTAACATCAATTCGGACCAGTTGAGAATATTCCCGTTAAAGTATCGCCTCCGGCTTTCTTTACTTACTGCGAGAAGACTCTATGTTAACTATTGCCAGTGGTAATCAGCATCGTTTTTGTGATGGCGTTTCGCGACGGAATTTTCTGCAGATTGGTGCTCTGGGAATGGGAGGCCTGTCTCTGCCACAAATATTGAGGGCACAGGATCTTTCCGGAAAACAGGATTCCCATAAATCAGTTATCATGGTTTTCTTGTCAGGAGGCCCACCCCATCAGGATTGGTTTGATCTAAAACCGGAAGCCCCGGCAGAAATCCGGGGACCTCGGGAGCCCATCGCGACCAACGTGTCCGGCATCGAGGTTTGTGAATTAATGCCTCGTTTGTCACGCATGGCTGATCAGTTTGCATTTATAAGATCAATTGTAGGTGCCGAAGGGCGACATGCTGCATTCCAGTGTATGACTGGCAGAAAGTCGAATCGCCAGCCACAGGGAGGCTGGCCCTCTCTGGGATCGACGATTTCTAAATTGCAGGGACCGGCCGATCCCGCCGTACCGGCTTTTATCGGTCTCTCACCGAAAATGCGTCATTCACCCTGGTCGGATGCAGGGCAGCCCGGTTTTCTGGGAGTTGCGCATGCCCCATTCAAGCCAACTGCAGAGGGAAAGGCTGACATGGTGCTCAATGGTGTGAATGCGGAACGTCTGGATGACCGTAAATCGTTGTTAGCGTCACTCGACAACATGCGTCGCCAGGCGGAAGTGATCGAAGAGATGCAGGGGATTGATGCCTATACAAAACAGGCATTTGGAATTCTCACCTCCAGCAGACTGGCGCAGGCACTGGACCTTTCGCAAGAAGATCCCAGGTTACGCGATCGTTATGGGAGAGGTTCAACTAAACCTGCCGGCTATGGGGATGCCGGGCCTTTATTGAATGATTATTTTCTCATGGCGCGGCGTCTGGTCGAGGTAGGAGTGCGTTGTGTCACTCTGGCCTATGGACGCTGGGACTGGCACGGTAAACCTCATGGAACCATTTTCGAGCATGAGGAAGAACATTTTCCGATGCTCGACCAGGGATTGACCGCATTACTGGAGGATCTACGCAACCGGGGGATGGATAAGGATGTGTCAGTGGTCGTTTGGGGAGAATTTGGCCGTACCCCCCGAATCAGTCCCAAGGTCGGACGTGACCATTGGCCGAAAGTTTCATGTGCCATGCTTGCAGGCGGAGGGATGAAAACCGGTCAGGTGATCGGTTCGACGAATCGTTTCGCAGAACATGTCGAAGATCGTCCGGTTGGTTTTAACGAAGTATTTGCCACGTTGTATCATAATCTGGGGATTGACGTGAATACCGTTACCGTCACGGATCTATCAGGACGTCCAACCTATCTGGTCGATCCCGCTCAGCCGATTCAAGAGTTGGTTTAAGTTGCTTTTGACTGCGTATAGTCAACAGCCTGGTCTGAATTCAGTGAAGGGGCCTGTACCGGGGAATGGGATCATTGGCCATTCGCTGTGGGGTTGGGAATGTGAGGTTCCTTATGCAGTCGGCCCAGCAGTGCTGTCAGCTTCTTGACCAGTTTGGGAGAGGCGCTGACTTCGGCATGAGAGACTGTCAGCCAGGTCTCGTAACCACCCAGTTCATGTTGACGTGGAGTCGGCAGATAGCCGAGATCACCATTCGCCAGACCGAAAACGAAAGTCTGCTTGAAAGGGCTCTGTTCCTGAATCTCGAAACCGATTTCAACAAAAGTTTCAAATGGCAAAGCTGCCAGACCCAGATCACCAATTCGCAGTGCCTGGACGTAAGCCTCCGCAGTTTCGGGCCAGAGCTCTGCTTCGAGTGCACGGCGTGCAAACACCATGCGACGGGACAGATCTCGGTCCTGTTCTGCGATCGGCGGTGCGTTTTGGATCAAGTCTCTGGCGCGCCAGACCTGGGCCATTGACGGACGGCGGCGGTTGAGTGTCATCGTCTGTGCTGCAGCACCCAGTGGTACCCAGTCGCGATACGAAATGTTTTTTTCGACTCGCATCACCTCACGAGTCAGGTCCGAGGCGACTTCCTGCATTTTTTCATAGCGTGCATATCGTTTCCGTCCCGGCTGATTGTAATGCGCATAATCATTATTATTCACATCGCCACTGGCGCCATTACTCAGAATTCCCACGAAGGGCGGATCCTGCCCGGGTACGGCATGTAACCGGTTCAGTTCCCTGGCAAAGACCCCGAAATAATCCGCGGAAATATGTCCTGTCCCTACACCGCCCACATAGTGCAGCCAATAGTTTGCTAATAATGCAATAGGATGACCGGCCTGGGAACGCACGGATAATACATATACCCCTGGATTGACCGGTCCCGCGGGTTTTTCAATTTGGGAGAGCAGTCCTCCCGGATTTGTGGCAACGCGTTCTTCCTCACCAAATGGACTGGTCACACTCTGCTCCTGTTTCAACAGCCAGCGACGGTTGAAAACGTGTTGGGGCAATGTGCCGGTTCCCCAGCCAATGCGTGCCGGTTCCAGGTTATTGATGGCGCGTTGCACACCATCGGCAATCCGGCGGATCACAAACTGCTGGTATTCATCCAGCGGTTCATTGAGCTTAAGGTAACTGGTCCCGCGTAGACTGGGGGCCGAGTGGGTGTGTGTTGCGGCAATCAGGACGTTCTCCGGAGGCAGGCCCGAAGTCTGCTGGATCCGTTGTTTGGTTGGTAAATGAATTTCCGTAGGGAATTTGACATTGTCGATGATGACGATTGCCAGTTGAGTCGAACCGTCGTCCAGAACGAGACAGCGTGCAAAGAGGTCGTCGTGGATATGGATCGAACCTCGGGGATTAAAGCCTCCAATCAGATCTGTCCCCAGAAACGGAGTGATATTACTCACCGCTGCGCCCGCACGAAATACTCCCTGCGGTTCTGCTTCGGCATGAGCGATAACGGGAATTAACAGTGACAGGAGCAGGGCTCGGAAAATCATTTGAAGGCCTTTATGTCGGAGGGGAACCAATCGATTATTCAAGTTCGCCATCGATAACAGCGAGTCCCGTGAATCATCATTTATCAGGTTTCTCTTAAGCGTGCATTGCGTTTTTCAGGCTTAATGGGGTAAGTAGGAATAGAGATCAGCATCTTTGAGAAAGAATCGAATTTTCTTGTCTCCTTCCATCAGGTCGGGGGCCAGGGATTTGGTCTGCCACTTTAATTCATATGCTACGGCGTCTCCCGAGAAGGGGATGCATTCCTCTCGTGAAAAGCCAGGAAGTACCTGGTTGTGCCGGTCCAGGATCTCCGCGACGACTGAACCCCGGGGGCCAGTTCTGGCGTTGATTGTCACGACTGGTTGTTTCAGCGATTCCCGACGTGATATGAACCAGCCTTCTTTGTTTCCTGCCTGCAGAGAGCAGAAACCATCCAGCCGCAGTTTCGCGAGACCAATGGCGTGATTGCGGGGATTTAAGTATCGGCCGCGTGCACCGCCGTAATAAAAAAACAGTTCATCCCCCACCACAACGGGAGCGACGGCAGTGTGAATCGAACCACAGTCAAATTCGTTCTGTTCACGATCCCCCAGTTCGATGAATGGTTTTCTCTCCGGAGTGCGAGTCCAGTTGATGAGATCCCAGCTCCAGGCCAGCTGCACATCGGTCGTTACGGGGCTGCCTTTTTCGGCTTCCGCCATCTTCTGGTCCGTGTAGGGACCCTCTTTGAACCACCGCGCGTGAAAAACCCAGAGCTGACTGATATACATTCCCTGGTAAGCAAACACAGGGCCGTTATAGAACTGGGTTGCATCCGGATCCAGGTCATCCGGGACCAGCACCGGGCCTGAGACCGGGGTAGTCCAGTCCAGTACGTTACCTGGTTTCGACCAGGAGATACCCACAGCCCGCCCGCGGCCTCCACGGTGACCGGCCAGTCCGGAACTGCCTGTCTTACGCATGGCGATGTAACGCTGCGAATAGGGATCGTAACCGTAAGTGGTCGCATCACCTCCCGGAATCAGGCCTTTCCGGGCCGTCTCAGGAGCAAAGTTCCAGCGCAGTCCATCGGCAGAAAATGCAAGCCTGTGCCGGGAGGGCCGCAACATATACCCAAATAACAGGTAACGCTGATCGGCGGGAACGTTTCCCGGTTGTTTAAAGACCATGGCCGTATGGAAGCGAGACAGCGGATCTTTGAGGTCTGCGGGAACACTCAGGTCAGATTTTGGCCCCAGGAAAATGTTGTTTGAGGTGGAACCATTGTGTTCGTAAAGTCCCAGTTCCGGTTTGGTCCAATGAAATCCATCCTCCGATTCTGCATGGCAGAAAATTTCCTGAGGGGTATAACAACGGTACCACATCCGGAGTTTGCCCTGATCCGACATCACCGATCCATAGAGGTAGGGGCCCGGGTAGCGTCCCGTTTTTTCCCAAGGCTGATCAGCAATGAGGACCGGGTTCTGTTCATGTTTTTTGGCAGCGTGGAAAACCCGCTCCAGTTCCTGCGATTCTTCGACGACCATCGCATCCAGGAACAGTCGCCGCCAGGGGCCGTTAACCGGGCCTGCCATGCGGTCGACCGATGTCTTAGATTCCGCGAATACCTGTCCGGTTCCACAAACAAGTCCTGCAGCCAGAACCAGACTCATCAGAGAGAAGAGTTTAGACATTATTGCTTGCTTTCTACGACGAAGCCGAAGTTCAAGGAAACTGATGAAAGCCTGTTAAAGAATGAATCAACAGTCAAATAGATCATTCTTTATGTTACTTGAAGACGGGCAGGCAGGCAAATCTTCCCCTCATGATTTTCAGACTATCCACATCTGCTAATTGCTCCATTCCACAGGTTTTAGCCTGCGAAGTTTCTTGTCCTTAAACAGGGGCATCTCCTGCTTTGACTCAAATCCCATAAAATCAAAGTTTCCAGGAGTCAGCGCGCTTCCAGAATCCGATACGCAATTACGCAAAAGTTTCAAAGACTTCCCAAATGTTTCGGTTTGTTTCAGGCGTACCCCCGGCAAACCAGAGAGATATAGCTTTTCTGAAAAATACGAATTATGTGAGTTTTCAGCGCTCATCGAGCTTGGAAGCGATAGTTAAATAAAACAGAACAATTCATATGGAATAATGAAACAAACAGTCAACCATTTCTGTCGTATGATGACCGAGCCGTTTATGGAAAGGGCTTCTTACTACCATCTTTTAACAATAAAAAAAGTGAGGTGGAGAATGGTTGCAACGAAAACTACCGGTCGTAATTTGCAGAAATTAATTGATTTAAGATGTTGTCCCACCGAACAGTATATTCGTGATCGTTTTAAAAAAGATATATTCTGGAAGCAGGAGAAAACGCGACTTTCCCGCGCCTGTTCAATTGAGGATGATGATTTGATTGAACGCATGTTGAAGCGGGGAATTCGAGCTGAAAACGTGCCTGCGTTGCAGATGTTTCCGATCGCCATGGCGGCCTGGGCGAGTGGTTCGGTCAGTTCACAGGAAGCTCAGGCGGCTCTGCAGTCAGTATTTCCCTTTGAGCTCTCTGGTCATGCAGCTTCAGTGAACCTGTTCCGTTCCTGGTTGGAGGAGAAACCAGACGCCGATCTGTGGCAGATATGGGAGGATTTTGTCAGCGCAAGGATGCAGCAAATCGGCTTACGACATACACAGACAATTGGACATACCATCTACAAGATGGCAGAACGTGTGTCACTGGCCTCAGGAGGTTTTTGGGGATTGGGTTCGGTGTGCCGCGAAGAGCAGGAGTTGTTGGAACGAATCAAGCAAACATTCCAACTGGATGAGACATGAGATATTGTCTTTGTAAGCACAGCATAAAATCAGGCTGCTCTGTGACTGGAAGAATCATGGATCAATGAAGCCTCCAGTCACAGGCAGTTTTGCAGGGGATTTTCACAGATCGCGATCACAGCTGGATGTTTGAGTTTTCTTTCTACAGAGACTGCGTAAAATTGTTCTTTGACACCATTTGCCAGACCAACTGTGTGTAAGCCATAAATATCAGAAACATCTTTCTGGATCTGGACAGGGATTGCAAACAGTCCCAATCCATTGCGGCCTGCAATCTTCAACATCGCACTGTCTGCAAACTCTCCTTTGATAACCGGGGTCAGGTGCAGGTCACGGAACCACTGATCCATTGCATGGCGTAGGACACTCTCATCTGTGGGCAGCAGGAAAGGGGCACCATCGAGCGAGGCAGGGAAATTCCGGGAATATTTTTGAGCAAGTTCCTTCGTACCCATGATCACTACGTCTGACTCCCCCAAACGGTGAGAGAACGCTTTTACCTTGTAAACAGGATCGAGTGCGGTGTCAGTCAGAATGACATCGATCTTGTGAATGGCCAGATCTGCAACCAGGCGCGGCATTTCGGCTTCTGTGCAAACGAGACGGATCGGTTCATCAAGCATGAGGGCAGGCTGCAGAAGCTGGAATGCTACTAGTTTCGGCATCATGTCGCGGATTCCCACCCGGAGTTCCAGGGGTTTTCCGATTGGTTTCCCTTTGATGAGCTCCATCAGCTCTCGACCTGTTGAGAAAATTTCTGAGGCATACTCAGCAACCTGAGCACCAGTTTCAGTGAGTACCAGCCCACGGCCCTGCTTTTTGACCAGAGAAACTCCAAAGGCCTGCTCCAGTTGTCTGATTTGGGTGCTAACGCTGGAGGGCGAGACATGCAGGATCTCACTGGCACCACGAACACTCCCTTCTCGTGCGACAAGCCAGAAACTTTGTAAGTGATGGTAATTCAGCCAGTCCATGCTCTCTTTCCCAAGCGAATAAAATGAGGCTATCGTCACGGAATCAAGATCGATTTTCTATCGTTCATTAGTCAAATAACTTTGTATTACCTGAGGCTCTGATTTCAACAACTAAAATGGCCGCTGCGCTGGTGGCTGAGATCTGTGTCTAACAAAACTGCCAAGACAAATGCTTTTTTTAACAGATGAATAAACGCTAGCTTCTATCTATGGAGGGGAACACTGGTTGATCTTGCCAGTGTCTCTTCTTCGTAAAGAGCTCTTACCCATCTCCTGCGTCTCACCAGATACTATTGAAAGCAGCCCAAGATTCGGAATTCTTAGAATGAATCACCACCGATCACCTGGCCGTCATTTCGGGCTGCCAGCCAGCGGAAGACATTGATATCGACGTTTTCACCAATCATTCTCACGCTACCATCCATTAGCAGAAAATGTGCTCCGCCTGTGTGAGGACTGTTGTAACCGCCTGGACTACCGGTGGGAGAATTAGGGCCACCAGATCGAACGTGAACGAGCGCCATCGTTATCGCGGGCCGTGCCGTGTCACCCACCGCCTGCCCACGCTGTGTGGCGACTTGTTGAGAAAATACGGTCTGCGCTGTGGGAATTACCCCAGCCCAGCCGTTAGGGACAAATGCACTTTGCCTTTCGCCAATTCCTATCGTGTTCGAACTTCCATCAGTAATGTCGCGCATCCGGACAGCGGAATTGCGATGGAACATGCCATTAAAGGGTTGTTGCTCATACATGGCACTGTAGCCTGAAGTATTCGCGGGATCGGCACCTCCAAGCGAGCCAATGTAACTGCAGGCTGCCAGGTCATTGATATTCAATGATGCTGGATATGCGCTGATTCGCAGTGGAGTCGTGTCACTCGGGCAGAGGTAGGCAGTTACCGTCGAACTCCGTGCTGGAGCGTTAATACTGTTGATAATTGGAAGATTGAAATCGATCTGTTCCGAGAGATTTGCCTGATCCATAAACGGCAGGAGCATGGTAAAAAAACTCCAGCCGGGGCCGATTTCGGGTACCGGATCATTACCACCACCTGGCCAGGGGCCTGTTGGAATACTCACGAAGCCGGGCGGAAACACGCCGTGGGATTCTTCATAATTATGGAGTGCCAACCCGATTTGCTTTAGATTATTTTTACATTGTGTCCGTCGGGCCGCCTCGCGGGCCTGCTGGACTGCAGGCAAAAGCAGCGCGATCAGGATCGCAATGATTGCGATCACAACCAGGAGTTCAATCAATGTGAAGCCATGTCGTTGGTGAGAAACTGAAGACTGGGGGAGCATGGGGCCCTCTCTGTCAAACTGTAATTGCTGGATTTTCTTTCCATTTGACTCATGATGCTGAATATGAGTCATGGAAAGAGGTTATGAACAAATAATCTTATAGAAGAATATGGGACTGAGACTCGGTCTCAATTCTGTTTTTGTTTTAGGCCTGTCCCAGGCTCTCACAAGAGGGCTGACAAAGAGTTTTTCAAAAAATTATAAGAAACATTAATTTAAAGGACCGGTTAATTCAGATTGATAAGCTTCCGCTTCCTAAATCTATTTACAGACGAGGAGAACAGCCCTCCACTAAACAGAAATTTTCTGGGTATTTCTCATCTGCATGCGGTTGATCAGGTGTTCGTATACTGAGACCACTATTTTACAGCGAACAGCAATAGCCCTCGCGATTATGGATCAGATCCTGATTCAAATAGAGCAGCGCGTCTAATTGCTAAGAATGCGGGAATTGTTTCCGAGGCTGCTTTCACTATAATCATTGCGCCTCAAGGGAGGGGGAATCCTGATGGCGGGTACCCCGGTTCCTTCAGGCTGTTTGCCGTCTGTTAATCTGACCAAAGTGATTTTCAGAAACCTGATTCAGCTGATTCAAAACTGGTTGTTAAGGCGAGACTTCCTTCCATGAGCTATTACGCACATTTTGTGTCTTTAATCACCAGCGGTTTGATTTTTTTATCAGGCTGTGGCGGCAATACTACTCCCGCTCAGTCTTCGAGCGCTGACTTAATATCTCTACCGGTTGTCAGCAAGGTTGAGCTAACAGATTTACTACAAAACGCAGACAAGCCTGTGTTGATCGAGTTCAGCGTGATGACTGGATGTTTTCGCTGTAATGAGATGCGTCCAGAGGTTAAGCAACTGCGAGAGTTGCTTGCTGGTCGGGTAGAGATGGTTCGCATGGATTTCAATGCAAACCAGGCCTTGGCTTCTTCACTCGGCGCTACTGTTTGTCCCAGTTATGTTTTGTTTTCTAACGGACAACCGCTTTGGACGCAGAATTACCCTGTTTCCGGAGTTGTACTTTGGAGCCGAATCTCAAAGGATTTAAGCACTCGTTCGCTTCAAGCATCTCCTGAAATATCACCTGGAGATGGTTCCAGTTCTTTCTGATTTAAAGATCATTTTTAATTTGTATTGGTTTCCTGGAAGATTCCTCTGGTACTGTCGGATTCTGGTCTGATTAAAACTTGATGTGTCTCGGTCAAATTAACAATTATCGGTAGAGCCGACCCAAGTTTGTCCCCTGATATTTATCACGCCGATACTGAAAGTTTTGCACAGTTTCACCCGCCCATCCAGCGGTGCTGTTTGTCACGACATTCCCTACAAATTCGCGCGAGTTCTCGACACTCTCTTGCTGTGATATACCGAAGATCTCTTCCTTCGGGCACCGTGAATTACCAGAATCTTAGCATGTCCAACAGCAAACGCAGCTATGATCATCGGCTAAAAGAACTTGTTCGATCTACCGGCAATATCGATGTCGCAATTCAACGTGGTGTGGGGATTCAGCCGCGATGTCTGTCATAACGAACAGCCCGGTTTGCAATCCCGTTTATGTGAACTAGACTAGTGGAATGTCGAAAGTATTTGTTACCTGATCGATCTTCCAGTACTGGTCATCGTTCCGTACGGTTCTCTCTCGATCAGACTGTTTTAAAGAAAGTATCTCTGCCATGCGTCATTCCGGAGAGCGAAGTCAATTCGATGAATGGTTGGCTGACATCGACGTATCGCGCGTCATGTGGATCATCCTGTTTGTCATCTTGGGGCTGATCATCGCCTGGGGCATTTTCACGTCCTACTATACCGTGCAGCCGGAAGGTCAAGCCGTGGTCAAGCGGTTTGGCAAAGTGATCGCAATCAAAGATCCGGGCCTGCATTTCAAACTCCCGTTCGGCATCGACGAGCAGGAATTCGTGCCGACGGCGCGCGTGCTTAAACAGGAGTTCGGTTTTCGGACCGCCGCCCAGGAAGGAACCTCTGCCGTTTATCGTAAATCCGAAGAGCATCGCGATGAATCGTTGATGCTGACCGGTGATTTGAAAGTTGTCGACGTGGAGTGGGTTGTACAATACCGCGTGGACGACCCGGACAAGTATCTGCACCGGGTTGAACAGGTCGACAAGACGATTCGGGATATTTCCGAAGCAGTTATGCGGAGAATTGTCGGCAATAACCTGGGAAGTGACGTTTTGACGATCAAGCGTGTCGAAATCGCCTTGAACGCCAAGGAAGAAATCCAGCGTCTACTCGATTCCTTCGACATGGGAGTCCGGGTCGGAACTGTGGAACTACAGGACGTAAACCCACCTGATTCAGTCAAACCAGCATTCAACGAAGTCAACCAGGCCGAACAGGAGAAGGAGCAACTGATCAACGAAGCCGAGAAAAAGCAGAATCAGCAAATCCCGGCCGCACGGGGCAAGGCGAAGCAGGTTGTCGCGACGGCGGAAGGTTATCGGGCTGAACGTGTTAACGGGGCGCTGGGGGAGACATCACGCTTCAAAGCGATCCTGAAAGAATACAAGGTTGCACCAGAAGTGACACGGCGACGAATGTATCTGGAAACACTCGATAAGGTGCTCCCCTCGCTCGGCAAAATTTATGTCATTGAACCGGGAGGCCAATCCCCCATTCCACTGCTTAATTTGGACAAGAATAATCCTGCCCAGAATCGCTAACGCAAATTACCCTTATTGATTTATCATTCTTGTTAGAGGCTTTCCATGTCAATTTCATTTCGGCGGTTCGGCGGATTTCGACAATACCTCATTCCGTTGACGATTGTTCTGATTGTCGTCGTGGCCGTGGTCGCTCGTGCTTCGGTATTTACGATTGATGAAGCGACCCAGGCGATCGTCGTACAATTCGGTGCCCCCGTCGGCGATCCCGTCACCGAGCCCGGGCTCCACTACCGCATTCCCTTCATTCAGGAAGTTCGCAAGTTCGACAAACGCCTGCTTTCCTGGGACGGTGATCCGAATCAGGTTCCTACCGTTGAAGAACAGTTTATTTCTGTTGATACTACTGCGCGCTGGAAGATTGTCGATCCCCTCAAATTCCTGCAAAGTGTGCAGGACGAAGCGGGAGCCCGGAACCGGCTCAATGATATCCTCGATTCAGTCGTGCGCGACAAAATCGCCTCCAGCCCGCTAGTCAATATTGTCCGGTCCAAAGACTGGGAGGTCACGGAAGAAGATCTGCAACGGACCATGACTGGAGAACGGGAAGAAGAGATCCTGCTTCAGAAAGTGGAAATTGGACGGGGCGAAATGGTCCGGGATATTCTCAAAACCGCTCAGCAGCAGATGCCTCAGTACGGGATTGAACTGGTCGACATCCAGATCAAACGGCTCGACTATGTCGAGTCAGTCCAACGGCAGGTCTTTGAACGCATGATTGCCGAACGACAACGAATCGCCGAACAATTTCGGAGTGAAGGTCAGGGGCGCGCCTCGGAGATTGAAGGGGAAACCGAACGCATGCTCGCCGAGATTGAAAGTGAAGCCCAAAAAGAGGCAGAGATCATTCGCGGGGAAGCCGACGCTGAAGTGACCCGCATCTACAGTGAAGCCTTCGGTAGTGACCCGGAGTTCTATAGTTTTCTACGCACACTGGAAAGCTATTCGGAATCCCTCGGCGAAGGCGTCACTGCCATTCTCAGCAGTGACTCCGATTACTTCCGCTACCTCAAGTCGGAAGCTCCGGCTCCGGACGCGGATCAGAATCTCAAAGAAAAAGAAACAGATAAGCAGGAGGATTAGATAATTCGCTTAAGATTCTGGATCTCTAATCCACCCTTAATGCCCCATGATAGCAATACATAAATCTTCACAATCTGGCACGATTTTATGATCGCCTAACCCTCCTGCATAGTGTCAGACTGCACAGGATTAAAATTCTGCTTCCTCAATATCTCCGTCATCTGTAATGCGGCAGGTAAATCACGATGATTCCTCTCGAAGGCGTTGCGCAGCATGAGCGATGGATTGTTCCTCTCGAGTTCGAATGACTAAGATGCGCGCTGTTGAATCCATCTGCGCAATGTCCGAATCGGCCGAGCGCTCCTGATTTTTATCTTCGTCCAGCAAAACATTCAGGGACTGCAATCCTGCACACACACGGCTGCGAAGAGTCCGGGAGTGTTCTCCAATACCGGCCGTGAATATCAATGCATCGACGCCTCCAAGCGTCACTGCGAAAGCGCCAATCGTTGAGCGAATGCGAGTGGCAAACATTTCGATGGCCAGACTCGCCCGCTTGTGGCCAGCGATTGCTGATTGTTCTACTTCCCGAAAATCAGATGATACGCCGGAAATTCCCAGCAGGCCGCTTTGTCGGTTCAGGATTTCGTCAAGGTGATCTCCCTTCATATCGTGCTGCTCCATCAGGTGTAACAAAATACCTGGATCAATGGAGCCGCTGCGCGTTCCCATCATTAAACCTTCCAGGGGAGTAAATCCCATTGTCGTTGCCACGGGCTGTCCCCCCCGAACAGCAGTCGCCGAGCAACCGTTGCCCAGGTGGCAAATGATCAGTCGAAGATTCGAATCATCCTGACGTTCGAGTATCTCAGCAGCACGCTTCGCACAGTAGGCATGACTGATGCCATGAAACCCATAACGGCGAATGCCGTATTCCTCAAACCACTGATAGGGCAGCGGATACACTACCTCATGTCTCGGCAAGGTGGAATAGAAGGCCGTGTCGAATACAGCGATGTGAACTGCATCTGGGAAAACTTTGCGGGCAGCCCCCACTGCGGCTAATGCAGGTGGATTGTGAAGTGGAGCAAGAGTGCTGATCTGCTCCAGCTCTTCACACACACGATCGTCGATCAAAACAGCTTGGTTGAACGCTGGCCCGCCATGGACGATGCGATGACCGACCGCGCTGACTGGTTTATCAAAACCGTTGACAGTCAAGCGATCCAGGATTTCATTGACTGCCATCCGGTAATCAGGGCTTCCCACAAGGGTATGACTGTTTTCGGTTCCCGATGTATGAAAGTGAAACGTGGCGCTAGAGTCGCTGCCATGCCAGTCGATGACGCCTCCAGCGAGTTCTGTTATTGCGGCATCATCAAACAGGGCGTATTTCAACGTGCTTGATCCCGCGTTGAGGACGAGAATACTCATCAGATTTACTGCTCCGCCTGTGGCCAGTTCCATTCACGTATTTCTGGCATGTCCTGTCCATGCTCCGTGATGTACTGCTTGTGTTCAATCAGCTTATTTCGTAATTTCTGCTTGATGTGAGCGGCTTTAGCCCCGAGTTTGGGGACACGGTCGATGACATCTTCTACAAGGTGAAACCGATCCAGGTCATTCAGGACAACCATATCAAACGGTGTCGTGGTCGTGCCTTCTTCCTTGTAGCCGCGCACATGGAGATTCTTATGATTAGTGCGGCGATACGTCAGTCGATGAATCAGCCAGGGATATCCATGAAAAGCAAAGATGATCGGTTTGTCCGTTGTGAACATGATGTCAAATTCCCTGTCAGACAGCCCGTGGGGATGCTCTCTCGGATCTTGCAGCTTCATCAGATTGACGACATTGATGACGCGGACCTTTAACTCCGGGAGCACACGTCGCAGAATATCCACTGCAGCCAGTGTTTCGAGTGTCGGTACATCTCCGCAACAGGCAAGTACCACATCCGGTTCATCTCCGTGGTCGTTGCTGGCCCAGTCCCAGATACTGACGCCGGCAATGCAATGCTCGATCGCCTCGTCAATATTGAGCCATTGTGGCCCTGGTTGTTTGCCTGCCACAATTACATTGACATAATTACGGCTGCGTAAACAATGGTCGGTGACCGAGAGCAGACAATTGGCATCGGGTGGAAGGTAGACGCGAATGATATTGGCTTTTTTATTTACTACATGATCGATAAACCCCGGGTCCTGGTGGCTGAAACCATTATGATCCTGCCGCCAGACATGTGAAGATAACAAATAATTCAGCGATGCAAGCGGTTGTCGCCAGGGAATATGATTGCAAACTTTGAGCCATTTGGCATGCTGATTGAACATGGAATCAATAATGTGGATAAATGCCTCGTAGCAATTAAAAAATCCGTGCCGACCGGTGAGCAGGTAGCCTTCGAGCCAACCCTGGCACTGGTGCTCCGAGAGCATCTCCAATACCCGACCATCTGCAGAAATGTGATCATCACCCGGTAAGGTCTCTCCGACAAAACCGCGATTCGTGACTTCAAACACATCTCCCCAGCGATTTGAGGCGTTCTCATCAGGGCTGAAGATGCGAAAGTTACGGGTTGGCAAGTTCGCTTTCATCACGTCGCGTATGAACTTGCCTTGAACACGCGTGGCTTCTGCCTTGACGCTGCCAGGACTGGATAATTTGACGGCATAGTCTCGAAAGTCAGGGAGACATAGACTTTTCAGTAACTGGCCGCCATTGGCGTGCGGGTTGGCTCCCATCCGTCGTTCACCGTGGGGCACAAGTGCCGTGAGTTCCTGTCGCGGGGCTCCTTGTTCATCAAACAGCTCTGCAGGCTGGTAGCTTTTCATCCATTGCTCGAGCAGTCTTACATGGTCCGGATTCTCGTGCATTTCTCCCATAGGTACCTGGTGACTCCGCCAGTTATCTTCGACTTGCTTTCCATCGATTTCTCGCGGACACGTCCAGCCCTTGGGAGTTCGTAGCACGATCATGGGCCAGCGTGGGCGAGTAGGATCATTGTTCTCCCGCGCCTGTCGTTTGATCTGTTGAATCTCATGAGCCACCTGATCAAGGATTGACGCCATCTGCTGATGCATCTTGTCTGGATCGTCGCCCTCAACATAATACGGTGTGTAACCGTATCCACGCAGTAACTGGTCAAGCTCTTCGTGGCTGATGCGAGCCAACACCGTGGGGTTGGCGATTTTATAACCGTTCAGGTGTAGAATCGGCAGCACGACGCCGTCGTGTATCGGGTTGAGAAACTTGTTGGAATGCCAACTCGTGGCCAGCGGGCCCGTTTCTGCTTCGCCATCGCCTACGATACACGCAACAATCAAATCCGGATTGTCGAAAGCGGCGCCGAACGCGTGTGATAATGCGTAGCCTAATTCGCCTCCTTCGTGAATGCTGCCTGGAGTTTCTGGAGCGACATGGCTGGGAACTCCCCCAGGGAAACTGAACTGTTTAAATAACCGCTGCATTCCAGCTTCATCTTGCGTGATGCTCGGGTAATGTTCGGTATATGTCCCTTCGAGGTATGTGTTGGCCACCAGCCCCGGTCCTCCGTGGCCTGGTCCCGTGATATACATCATGCTCAAGTCGAATTTTTTGATGATGCGATTCAGATGAGCGTACACGAAGTTCAAACCGGGTGTCGTTCCCCAGTGTCCCAGCAGTCTCGGTTTGATATGTTCCTTGCGTAAGGGGGCTTTGAGCAGTGGATTGTCGAATAAATAGATCTGACCCACCGACAGATAATTTGCGGCCCGCCAATAGGCGTCGATCCCATTGAGCTCTTCAGTGCTGAGTGGATTCGACATTTGATTTATCCTCAATTACATGGGTAATAAAATATTAATGTTCGTTAGAAGAACCACGAAGGGGCATTTCTTTGATGACAACCCCGCGTCGGGCGAAAGAAATGCCCTGCTGTGATTTTGTGTCGATCATGACAGCTTCGAGTTCTGACGCAGCAGCTTGGCTTGCTTTCCGTGATCACTTTCGTAACGGAATACGCTGTTTTGCAATCTTTGCATTGCTACTCACTCCTCACGTTGTTCGTGGCCCTGTTGACTTATGTTAAATGGCGCCTGATCACTCACTCTTGATTTCACGGTTTTTTAGTAACTGGTGGCATTCAATACATGATTTCTCCAGACGCAGGACAGCTTCCTGTGCATTGCTGAAATCATTACGGCCAGCGGCAGTGGTCAAATCGCCTACAGCCTGCTGAAAATCTACACTGTGCTTGTCGTAGGATTCGCTTTTCAGAAACCCGCTAATCATCTTACCGTAGCGCTTCATTCGTTTTGCTGACGTCTGCACACGTTCCAGGTCTCCTGCAACCATTTCATCCAGAATGTCATGCATTTCTTTTGACTTGCGGTGCATTACTTGATTTTTGAACCCGTAGCGGCTTGGGGCACTGTCGATTTCACCGGCCTTATGCCAGATCAACTGGATAAACCAAAACAAGAAAGCCCCTGCAGCGGCACTGACTAATATTGTTGCGATCCAGGAACGTACTTGGGATTTTATCGGAGGCTCCCTTTCAACAGATTCAGGAGCGTTGTTGTCATCGGCAAGAATCATCTTATTTTTATCCTCAGCTACAGTGATTCCACTAAAGTCTTCTTGATGACGGTTAGGCCAGGTGTAGTCCAAAGCGATATTTTACGTTACAGCATCCAGCCGTTTGATCCTGCAATAACAGTGAATTCAACACCAATAAAAAGCGTCAAGGTGATATCTTGATTCACGTTTCTATTCCTTCGACATATCTGTCAGTCTTTGCGCGTATGATCCGAAAGATCAGGTGTTTTGATTGGGCTGCATGCTGCGACGCTGAGCCCATTTGCGACGCAACCACTTTTCGAACCCTACAATGACGTAGGCGCCAACACCAGTAAGTAATATTCTCCACCAGGCATCCCAGCCGATGGGAGCAGTGTGGAACAGGTAGTTCATCAGTGGCAGATAAGTGAAAGCGAGTTGCAGGGCCATCATTGTGGCAACCCCGACCACAATCCAGCGATTGGTAAACAGTCCCAGGGCCCACATCGATTTGGTCAGCGAACGGCAGTTGAAGAGATAAAATATTTCAACCATCACAAAAACATTAACGGCGACTGTCCGTGCAGCGGCATCACTCAAACCTTGCCCGAGTGCCCATTCAAAGGAACCAAATGCGCCGACCAGCATGATAAAGCCTACGATACAGATTCGTATAATCAGGACTTTATCAAGAATGGGGATTTTCGGATTGCGGGGTGGCCGACGCATGATACCCGGTTCTTTGGGCTCAAAAGCCAGCATCAGTCCCAGGAGCACGGCAGTGGTCATGTTGATCCACAGGATCTGGACCGGAAGCAAGGGTAAGGTCACCCCTGCGAAGATCGCTGCAAGGATTACGAGCCCTTCACCCATATTCGTGGGCAGCGTCCAGACGATGAATTTCGTGAGATTATCAAACACACCGCGACCTTCCTCCACAGCAGCTTCGATCGTAGCGAAGTTATCGTCAGTCAGAATCATGTCGGCGGCTTCCTTGGCAACTTCTGTCCCTCCCACGCCCATCGCCACACCAATGTCTGCCTGCTTCAGAGCAGGGGCATCATTTACTCCATCCCCAGTCATGGCCACAATGTGACCATTGGTCTGTAACGCCTTGACGAGGCGAAGCTTCTGCTCAGGTGTGGCACGCGCAAAAACACTGACGTTTTCAGCGATGTCAATCAATTCCTGGTCGCTTTTTTCAGCCAGATCCTGGCTGGTCATTACCAGTGGAGCTTGTTCTGTCTCAATTTCGGTCCCATTGAGGCCGATTTTTGTGGCAATTGCCCGGGCCGTGACCGGGTGGTCACCTGTAATCATCTTGATGCGAATACCTGCGTTCTGACATGTCCGTACGGCATCAATCGCCTCCGGCCGTGGTGGATCAATCATGCCCTGTAGTCCCAGAAAGGTGAGATTGGTGATATCACTATGATCGATCTCATTACTCTCGGCTGCTAGCTCTCCTCGCGCAAACGCTAATACCCGGAGTCCTTGTGAAGCCATCTCCTCGAGATGTGACTGGATCACGTCCGAATCCAGAGATGCAGGCTGGTCTTTCGTGTCTAAAGCCAGATTGCATTTGTCGAGGATAACTTCGACTGCTCCTTTCACGTAGACGGGACATGTATCACCAGACTCGTCGTTGTGGAGTGTCGCCATGTATTGATATTGCGATTCAAACGGAATTGAATCGAGCCGCAGCCAACGTTGTTGAACTTGCCATTCGTCTAACCCGGCTTTTCTTGCCGAAACGAGCAGAGCTCCCTCAGTAGGATCACCGTTGACATCCCAGTGAGTTTCCTTCTGCATGAGTGTTGAATCATTGCACAACAAACCTGCCTGCAGACATTGGCGTGCGGCAGCATTATCTGCCAAAGCGACGCCAGACTTGGGATCGAACATGCCGTCGGGACAATAGCCGCTTCCCGATAATTCATATTTCTGGCCTGCAGCGTAGACCTCTCTCACCGTCATTTGATTAACAGTCAATGTGCCCGTTTTGTCAGAGCAGATTGTAGTGGTACTTCCCAGTGTTTCAACAGCGGGTAGCTTTCGGATGATCGCGCGACGGCGTGCCATGCGCGAAACACCAATGGCCAACGTAATTGTTACAGCAGCTGGCAATCCCTCCGGAATCGCCCCGACGGCCAATGCGACCGCTGCCATGAACATGTCAAAGCTCGTTTGGCCCCGCATGACACCAACAGCAAACGTGAGGGCTGCCAATGCCAGGATCACGATCAGCAACAGGCGACTGAATGCGGAGATCTTGCGTGTCAGAGGCGTTTCCAGGACGTCTGCCGTGGACACCAAAGTGCTGATTCGCCCGACTTCAGTTTTTTCGCCTGTAGCAACGACAATTCCCCGACCCTGTCCATATGTAACAAGAGTTGTGGAATACGCCAGGTTTCGTCGCTCAGCGAGGGGAGTGTTAGCGGGTAGCGTCTCAGCAGCCTTGGGCACCGGCGCTGATTCACCTGTCAGCGTTGATTCGTCGATCTGCAGGTCACGACTGCGCATCAGTCGCAGATCGGCTGGAACCTTATCGCCGGACTGTAGCAATATGATGTCGCCTGGAACTAGTTCGACCGATGGAATCAGGTGAATTTCACCACTGCGCAACACCCGTGCTTCAGTGACAGTCATCTTGGAAAGTGCTTCCAGGGCTTTAGCTGCCTTGGATTCCTGCAGGAATCCAATGGTGGCATTGACCAGTACCACTGTGAAGATCACCCCCGCATCAATCCACTCATTTAACGCTGCAGTAATACCACTGGCAACCAGCAGGATATAAATCAGCGGTTGATGGAACTGCAGGAGAAATGTGATCAGCGGACTATGCCCGTCGCGCACCGGGATTGCGTTGGGACCAAACCGTTCTCTGCGGGATTCAACCTCGAATCGGTCCAGCCCTTTTTGCGGATCGCTGTCTAGCAGCGTAATAATCTCTTCCGCATCGAGCTGGTGTAAATGTTTTTCGAATAGTATCTCCATGGTATACCTTCATTATTCGAGCAGTTTCACAGCATCTTGAGGTAACGCAGCTAACTGGAAAAGGACAGAAGCATTTTTAGCCGTTTTCCAGTAGCCATTGAACAGCGGAGCGGGACATCTCAGCGGCATTGTTGAGGCCCAGTTTGCGTTTGATGTTGTTGCGGTGGGAATCAATGGTGTGGGGGCTCAGGAAGAGTTGCTCTGCGATCATACCACTGGTGAGACCTTCACCAATCAGCCGGAAGATTTCGAGTTCTCGATCGGTCAGACTTTCGATTGGGGTTTTGGTTGCGTCTACACCATCCAGTGACTGCTTGATCAGCCTGCGGCTGATATCAGGGCTCACAAAGTGTTCTCCGCGCAGCACAGTGTGAATCGCATCGATTACTTTTTCATTTGATTCCTGCTTGTTCAGGTAGCCCAGCGCTCCTGCGCGCAGAGCGCGCTCTGCATACAGTGACTCCTGAAACCCGGAAACAACGAGCGTCTTGACGTTGGGGTGTCTCAGTTTGATCTGCTTGACGAGCTCGATACCATGCCCGCTTTTCAGTGCGATATCAACAAGTACCAGATCAGGACTTAATTCAAAAACCAGTGAAATGGCTTCCTCTTCGGTGCCTGCTTCACCACAGACCTCCATGTCATCCTGAAAATTGATGCGCGTTGCCAGGGCTTCCCGGACCAAGGGATGATCATCGACGATCAGGATTCTCGCAGGCATGTTTTGCGTAGACATGTTTAGCTCTCCTTGAGCAGTTTGGTCGGTACGAGACATCTGATCGATGCCCCGCCGGACGGACCGGCTTCTATGTGGAATGTTCCACCTGCGACTCCACATCGATACTGCATGGTCCTTAATCCCATTCCCATTTCTCGATTCGATTGATCCCTGTCTTTGTCAGGTCTGATTCCAATGCCGTTATCGTTCACTTCAAGTACGACATAATCTTCGTCACCTTCTAATATAATACTGATTTCTGTGGCTTGACTGTGGCGCAGAGAGTTACTGGTCGCCTCCTGTGCGATTCGATACAAGTGGGTGGCTGTGGCATTGTCGGCAAGCACGACGCTTGCAGAGGACTCGAACCGGCAAGTGACGCGAGGATGTGTATTAATCGAGGCTGAGAGCTCTGCGAGTGCCGCCTGCAATCCACGAGGCTCAATCTGCACAGGCATTACGCCGTGGGCCAGACGTCTGACATGTACATTCGTCTCGTTGAGTAGTGAGGAGATTCTCGCTGCTAAAGCCCGCAGTCTGGAAAACTCAGCTGTTTGTAAGTGGCGTGCAGTTTCTTCAGTCGATTCCTCTGGGATCGCATCCAGAAGTTCGACAAGCGTGCCTGCAAACAAAGCCAGTCCAGTCAATTCCTGACCAATCCCATCATGCAGTTCCTGCCCGATTCGTCGCTGTTCATCCTCAGCAATCTGCAGAACGTGAGCCTGAAGCTGTTTGCGTTCGGAGATATCGTGGACAATCCCGGTGAATACCTGCAAATGGTCGACTTCAGTGATCGAAATTTCGATGGGAAATGTCGAGCCATCTTTCCGGCGGCCAACCAGTTCACGGACTGAGTCGAGAATTCGGGGTTTGCCGGTTTGTAGATACCGTTTAATATAGCTGTCGTGCTCTTCGCTATAAGGAGCCGGCATGAGCATACTCACGTTCTGGTTGATCATTTCATTCCGGGTATAACCGAATAATCTCTCCGTTGAGCGATTTATGGTCTGGATCACCCCCTGGCTGTCTATCGAGATGATCGCGTCAAGGGCCGAATCCAGAATCGCTTCAAGATGACTGCGTTCCGCTCGTATTTCCCTCGTGCGTTGCTGCACAGCTTCTTCCAGATCAATCGTACGTTGCCGGAGCTTGGCGTTCTCAACCCGGGAGTGGGTATCATCGAAGACATACCCTTTGAGCCGGATAAGATTTCCCTGTTCATCGAAGGTTCCAATAACAGTCTCAACAACGTGCAGGGTTATGCCGTCATTGCGACGGGTAATGCGTTCAAATCGATCGAGTGTTCCCATCACACGGATTCTCTCGATGAACGCAGTCCATGAATACGGATCTGAGTAAAAGTCCTGCAGACTGCTGCCGACCGCCTGTTGCTGACTCACAAAACCGAACATGTCGACAAACGCACGATTGCACAGCAGTATTTCACCATCAGGCGTGGCGAGATAATCACCTGTGAGGTCGTCGTCAAAGAGTAAGCGATAATTTTCTTCACTTTGTCGAAGAGATTGCTGTGCAAGTTTTGTTTCTGTGATATCCCGCAACAGCGCGTCATAGGCGGTTAATTGACCGTCAGCATCATAGTAAGGAATGATCAATTTCCTGAGCCAGCGGAGCTGTCCATCTTTCCGCCGGATACGGAATTCAGACGGCTTTGGCTGCTGCCCTGAAAGAACCTGTTCAATTTGGCGCTCGATATCAGAACGGTCATCCTCAAGGACTAGATCGATCCACAGACGGTGATTAGCGGCATACTCTTCAGGCCGATACCCGGTGATTGCAGCGCACTTCGGCCCATGTTGCTTTTCTACTACCTGTCCTTCATCCAGCAGAACGTGGTAGTGATAGTCAGCGACGGCGTCTCGTAATTGATGGTAGCGGGACTCGACTGCCGGTTGCATTTGCCGATGTTGTTTCTCAACCATAATTTGGACGTGCTTCTCGCTGAAAACGGTTTTCGATGAGCCCGAAAGGGGACGTCTATTCAAGCCCTTACAAAAATTATACAAAGCAGATTTCTGCCGTGAATAGCGGAATCCGCCATTCCTCAAATGGTGTTAATATCTATTGTAGAAGTTGCCATGCTATGGATAATTTTACGATATTGGGGTCAGAATTCCGCCACTAAAAAGCGCGAGAATCTGACACACAGCCAGGGACATAGGCCGTTTCAATGCTGTGATGCGGACAGGAACAAGTTCATGAAGAAAAGCGGCAGAATAGTTCAGGAGCCAGGAGTTCAAATCGTCGCAGTTAATCTGAGCCTTGGAATAACAGTACGGATTTTCCAGTAGATCTATCCCAGCTCGACGAAGCAGATCGTCTGAGTGTTCTGATGATCTGCGATAGTAGTAACAGCGGTTCGACACAATAAACGAACTGGTTGCTAAACAAACTTTGATCAATTAGCAGGGAGGAGTGTAATGAGTACTGCCACTTTGAACCAAATGAAGATGACTGACTTAGATGGTCACGCAGGTAGCGAACACAGGACTTCCATGAATGTCGGGCATCAAACAGAGACAGAGCTCATAAAGGGGCAGCCTTCTCTCAAAACTCTCCCGGTGAGCGCTGGCGAAAGAGGGGTGTGCAGCTTGTCCGCCGCCAGTGCTCGCCATCTATTACATTCCAGTGATTACGGAGAGATACGTTGCCTGGAATGTGAAGCACAAGCAGAAGTTCTGATCCTGCGTGGCCAGGTAACATCCTGGCATCAGAAGCAGGTAGCTCAAGAAACCGTCCGAAATGTTCCCGGCTTCATAAAAATATTGAATTATGTGGAAGTCGTCCCGCTATAGTCGATAGAGAGGCGACCAGGCCATTCGCGGAAAGTTGCGCAGTAATCTCAACAGGCACTCATAACGTTTTCAGTTTTTTGGAGGAGTACGATGCTGGTCTTGACTCGTAAGCGTGGTGAAAGAGTTGTTATCAGTGATAACATCAAGCTGACAGTGGTTTCGATTCGGGGGAAACGAGTGAAACTGGGTGTGACTGCACCGGCAGATGTCAGCATCCGCCGGGACGATCTTTCTAAAACAGCCAATAGGGGGGCTTTGCTTGAAGAAAGTTGTCCCACCCGGGGGTCTTAGCTCTGGTCCAAGTCACTGCGGTCATCAGCATGATACAGATCAGTTTGCCCATTCGTTGAGTCTCTGGGAAGGATGTGTTTTTTTCAAATCACTTACCCGATTGCCTGTCGCTTCTACCAAGGGCAGGATTTGGTTGAATCATGTTTCATCGAAAAATATACTGAATGGGTGATTAAAGGATGATTTTTAGAAGTATTTCAGGTAGCAATATGATCTGATAACTGAAAATCACCTTCAGGGGCAACAATCCACTATTAAGGATGGAGTAGATCAGAACGCATGCAGCGGTTTAAAAAAATTCTTGTGGGTGTTGACCTGTCATCAGGAGATCACCTCGTTTCAGATGAGGTTTCACCTGCCTCCCAGGAAGCGGTAGACCGCGCCATCTGGTTGGCCGGATCGAATTCTGCAGAGCTCACATTCTTTTTTACCCTGGATGTTTCTGCTGAAACTCAACGGATGATTGAAGAGTCTAATGAGAAGGACTCTATAGTCACAACTGCTCAACAAGTATTGAACGGACTGGTGTCGCAAGCGAAAGAATCAGGAATCAAGGCTGACAGCGAGGTCTGTTTCGGCAGAAGCTGGCGACAGATAATTCTGAAGGTGGTACTTGATGGATACGATATTGTGATAGCGGGAACCCGACACCTGGGCCCGTTCAAATCAATATTGCTGGGCAGCACTGGCGTGAAGCTCTTGAGACTATGTCCATCTCCTGTATGGATTACACAGCCACAATCAGATTCACAGATCAAATCGATCCTGGTTGCACATTGCTTGCGTCCTGTTGGCGATCTCGCTCTGGAGCTAGGGGCCGCCATGGCGGAATTACACGGTTCGGAACTCCATGTAGTTCACTCACAGGAACATTCGGAATTTGACTCCTGGCATTCTACTTTCCAGCATGAGGAACGCAATCTGAGAACTCCCCTCGAAGTCAAACGCCATATCGAATCTCAGCTTGCTGGTTTCCAGCTTAAAACTCATCCACAGATACATATCGTCACTTCCACACCACCAGATATCGCAGTTCTGAGTCTGGTGGAAAAGCACAATATCGAGTTGCTTGTTATGGGCACCATCGCACGTACGGGCATCAGTGGATTAATAATAGGGAATACAGCTGAAAAATTACTTCCACAAATCAACTGTTCTGTTTTGGCAGTTAAGCCTGCTGATTTTGATTCACCTGTGACAGGCTGAAGCTGATAAAGTCTAAAGCAGTATCTATTACCCTGGCTGTTGTCCTGGGAGCAATGAGTTAACCGTTTTTATCTCTAAACTGTCGGTATGGGGACATAAAGAATACTATATGCCGGGATGCTGGCCACGGCCTTATCCAATTTTTGATAAGATCTGGTAATAAAGACCGTAGGGATGACGTACTGTTTAACTGCGTTTAAGTAGCCCACGATTAAGTAGCGCACGATGAATTCCGCATCAGATCTCTGTGTGTCATTGCAAAATATGATTCGCGTAATTCAGAGCCTGGTGATACTAACCTAAGAAATATTCAGTATGGATAACTCCCGATCATTCATTGAAGCTGATTCTCCACGCCCTTCCATACTACCTTGTTTTCTGCGTGGTTTTCTTGAGAATCCATTACGAGTGGCTTCGTTTCTTCCGAGTTCCAATTACCTGCAGCGAAAACTGAGTTCGCTGGAGTGTCTGCAGGCTGCTCAGGTGGTTGTTGAACTGGGGCCGGGTACCGGAGAGACCACGCGGGCACTGCTCAATCAACTGCCTCAGCAGTCTATTCTGCTTTGTATTGAAGTCGTAAATGAATTCGTGAATCAGGTTCGACGGATCACAGATGCGCGAGTGATTGTTGAAAAAGGATCAGCATTAAATTTACGGCAGATCCTCAAACATTACCAGCTTGCGTCTCCTGATGTGATTGTTTCCGGGGTACCTTTTTCAGTAATGTCTCCCGAAGAGGGGCATTCCCTGATTGAATCGATTTATGACACCTTAGCGCCTGGCGGGAGCTTTGTCACCTATCAGTTCCGCAGTAGGGTCTGCGATCTGGCATTCGAATATTTCGGTAAGCCAAAGCATCGCTCCGTCGTTCTCTGGAACCTGCCTCCCCTGGAAATATTTGTCTGGCAGAAAAACACCACACACGGTTCTGTCTTACGTAATCATATCGACTTCGATTTTGACGCAACATAACTGACCTGCCCTGAGAGCGATAATAGGATTATGTGGATGAGTCATTTGAACAACTTGTTTCCATCCTTGAACCAGCTGAAATGTTAAGAATTAACAGTTGCTTTTACGTCGCATTTCGTGCGACAGCCGGGACGGTATAATTCTGCTCTCTCGCCCGGTCTTGCGTGTGGATATTGTGTTCCGCCAAAAAACATTGTCGATATTGCCCAAACGTTGTCAGTCCCAGGGCAATGCCAAAATACGCCAGCGCTTCCTGAGTAACGGTCGACCTGAAGACGATCGAAGAGGGGCGACCACTAATCATTTACGCAGCGCGCCAGGGAAAATCACTTCGCGGCCTGGTGAGAGAAATGCTGGCTCCAGGAATTCAAGAAATCTGCAAAGAGATCCAGATTCCGGACCCGTCCAGACGAAACCCTCAGATAATCACTGAAATCACCCAATTTTGGCAGATTTGCCCGTATCAGGCCCTGAGAGGCCCTGTATCGCATCGCAGGCTGGAAACGCCCGGTAAGGCCTTAAATGAAAAGATATCGCGAAATAGGGGCCATCCATTAATCAGGGTTTCTACTAAGACGTTCCCCATGGACATCCTCTCGCGCGAACAGCAACAATCAATCGGCTTAATTAAGGAGGTTTTTCTCTGTGTAAAAGTTTTCAGGAAACACTTCAGACAATCGTTAAAATCCTACCGCTTCATCAACATGTACTATTGAGCCGTATATTATTTATTCATTTCCTCTACCCAGGCAAAATGATCGTGCGATAATCCACATATGAATGATGTTTTATGTAGTGCTACCAATAGTCCTGTAATCAACCCGAAATTACAACTCTTGAATGTCATGTTGGTGGATAACAAAGCTGGGAGAGCATTACTCTGTGCAAAACATGATGTAGGACACCGATAAGCCGCGACTGTCCCTCTAATCGTCCAATCGATTCTCCATCTCATCCACGGTCGCCAGGATGTCCTGAAAAATTTAGTACGTTGCCTGGATCAGGCAACTCGAACAGCCTTATTTCTTTGCAAGAAAATGGGACCTGAATGGAGAATCATTGATCATGCAGAAAACACTTGGACTACCCCCGGATTATGATCCAGTCGTCTATATCATAGACGATGAGGAATCGGTTCGACTCTCTCTCGAAGAACTGATTAACAGCCTGGGGGTTAAATCAACTTCGCATGAATCTGCTGAGCATTTTCTAAAAGAAATTGAAGAGGAGTTAATTGGGTGCGTCCTGACAGATCTAAGGTTAATGGGATGTAATGGCATCGAGTTAATCAAACAGTTGAAATCGAAAAATTATGAACTACCAGTGATATTAGTTTCCGGGAATTTAGATGTCTCTGTGGCTGTTAGCGCAATCAATGAAGGAGCTTTCGCTGTCCTCGAAAAACCATACTCGGAACAGGAACTCTGGGACCATCTAATCGCAGCGATCAAGTATGACTTTGACCATCGAGAAGATTGTCTCTGGGTTCAAAAGACAGCAGAAAAGTTCTCGGCTCTTACAGACGACGAAAAATCAACGATGTCCCTGCTGATCGAAGGGCATTCAAATAAGAAGGTTTCCCATCTGCTTGATGTCTCGCAACGAACTGTTGTGACTCGAAGAAAGTCGATTATGGAAAAAATTGAAGTCGACAACCTCATCGAACTCGCCAAAATCCTGACGGAATTGGAACTCAAACAGGCTCAGCTCAAATCCGATGTGATCGTGATTTCAGAATGAATTTGTACTCCGAAAGTATGTCCGGGTAATATACATTTGCCGGACATACTTTCGGTTTGCCAGGCTTTTGCAATTCAAGCTTCACCGTGATTACCAGTACTGGCTCACTTGGTAGCCCTGCCGCTTTCTACAGTCTCTGGGGGCTGAGTTGACTTGTGTGTCCCTGGACAATCAGGAGTTGGTCGATCCTATCGCCGTAGGGCGGCGATCTGGAAAAACATGGTTCTGATTGCAATCATGCATGCGAACAACGTAGTCTGCACGATTCAGCCGATTAAAAAGTAGCAGCAATCGCCGGGGAAAATGGAATTCCCTGTAACACAGAGGTTCATCGCTGCGATGCTTGAGCAGATTGCACGGCCGGCAATATTACTGCCGCGTATCACGTGAAAGTGAAGCGAATTTATATATTGGATAACGGGCGGGATCACAGAGAAAGTCTACGCAGAGACCGTATTGGTCACTGAATAATACGGTCTCTGCGGTGATTATGGATTTCAACTACTGAATGCCAATAGAAGTGGAGAAAGTCACTTCGTTTTAGACATGGGAAACCACAATTGCTACAATCCATCCCTGGATCGGCTCTTATCTGATCTATATGTGAAATCCTAGATTAACTTATTGATGATCAACGGGATCAAACCCTTATCAATCTGTAATCGGATAATTCATGTGACCGCAATGGAAGAGCAAAATGCTCTTATTTGCTTAATCAGCTATTGACGATTGTGGGTACATGCTCATGACTGGAGGAAGATAGTGACTATTAGAAATACCTCCGTGTCGCCGGATTGGTCCATTGATCAAATGAACCAATGGTTCCGAGTTCGAACAGCAACAATTGCCTCTGTATATGCTATTTCAGGCATCCTCTGGATCTTATTTTCGGACAGAATACTGATCGCCGTTGTGTCTGATCCCACACGAGTTGCTCTTTGGGGGACTTACAAAGGCATTGCGTTTGTTACGGTGACGACTTTACTGCTGGTCATTCTCCTGAACAGAACTTTCAAAATTGCCAGTCAGGCTTATCGCGCTCTCAGTGAAGTTAAAGAGGCATTTCGAAATGAAAAAGTATTTGCTGACACGATGATCGAGTCCATGCCGGGAATCATTTATTTCTATGACTCCGAAGGTTCTTTCCTACGCTGGAATAAAAACTTCGAGACTGTTTCCGGCTATTCAGACAGCGAGATCCGACATCTGCATCCCCGGGAATTTTTCCGTGGGAACGATATTTTGCGAGTTGAAGAACGCATTCAGGAAGTATTTACCCTGGGAGAATCTTCTCTGGAAGCATTATTTATCAACAAGCAGGGGACAGCAACCCCGTATTTTTTCACTGGCAGTCGCGTACTTTACAAAGGGAAGCTGTGTTTGGTCGGCATGGGAATTGATATTTCCGATCGGAAACAGGCAGAAACCCAACTGGCCAGAAGCGAGCAGAAGTATCGAGAACTGGTCGAACAGGCCAACAGTATAATCCTGCGTTGGGATCGAAGTGGTCGAATTCGGTTTATGAATCGTTTCGGGTGTGAATTTTTTGGATACTCTTATGACGAAATTGTCGGTCAGAATGTGATGGGGACGATCGTGCCTGCCACGGAAAGTAATGGGCGTGATTTGAGTTCACTGATCGAAGAAATCTGCGATTCTCCCGCGACACACGAACATCTGGTCAATGAGAATATATGCCGTAACGGGAAACGTGTCTTAATTGATTGGACGAATCGGGTTCAACTTAACGATTATGAGAATGTCACCGAGATTCTGAGTATCGGGACCGACATTACTGACCGCAGGCGAATCGAGGTGGAACGGCAGAAACGCGAGCAGGCCGAGGCTGCTGACCAGGTTAAATCGGCATTTCTGGCGACAATGTCTCACGAATTGCGGACCCCGTTGAATTCCATCATCGGGTTTACAGGAATCATTCTTCAAGAGATGGCAGGACCACTCAATCAGGAGCAGCAAAAACAACTCACCATGGTTCAAGATAGCGCCCGTCATTTACTGGCGCTTGTTAACGATGTATTGGATATTTCAAAAATTGAAGCAGGACAACTCGAGGTCTGTCAGGAATACTTTGATATCCATCAGTCGATCGATAATGTGCTCAGAATCATGCGTCCTCAGGTCGATAATCAAAACCTGACTCTGCAAACTCACCTTTCCCCCGAGCTAAGCCAGTTAAAAAGTGACCGACGACGGTTTGAGCAAATTCTATTGAATCTGTTGAGTAATGCCGTCAAATACACCGAAAAGGGAGGTATTCAGCTTAAAGCTGTTATCGTCTACGACAATTCCGGGACAGCATCTGCAAAAGAACTCTTGCAGATTCTTGTCTCTGACACCGGAATTGGAATTAAACAGGAGGATCTGGAACACGTCTTTCAACCATTCCGTCAGATTGATTCGGGAACTTCGAGAAAACATGATGGAACAGGCCTGGGACTGGCGATTTGTAAGCGCCTGGTTGAACTGATGGGGGGGACGATTGACATCGAAAGCCAATGGGGATATGGCACTACTTTAAGCGTGAAGTTACCATTTACCCCTGTGGAGAAAATATGAAGTCCCGTCTGTTGATCATTGAAGACAACCCCAATAATCGTTACCTGGTGACCTTTCTGCTGACGAAACGTGGGCATGAAGTGTTTGAAGCCGAAACTGGAACGAGTGGATTAGAGATGGCCATCAAAATCAATCCGGATTTGATACTCCTTGATATCCAGCTTCCTGAGGTGGATGGCTACACCGTGATGCGTCACCTAAAACAGCATCCACAATTGAAATTGATCCCTATCGTTGCCGTCACATCCTATGCGATGCCTGGTGACCGGCAGAGGTGTCTGGATGCGGGAGCAGAAGGATATATTGAGAAACCGATAGATCCCAATTCATTCGTTTTCGAGGTTGAGCAATATCTTCATGCATCAGGCGAAGGGGGCCGGTGATGAGTCATGTATTAATTGTTGATGACGATGACAGAAATCTCTATTTTCTTCGAGTCATCCTGCAAGGGAGTGGTCATCAGGTCGAAGAAGCAAAAAATGGGCAGGAAGCACTCACATGTGCTATGCAGAATGCTCCCGACCTGATCATTTCTGATCTTCTCATGCCCCAGATGGATGGTTTTGAACTGCTCCGAAAGTGGAAATCCCAGAAACAACTGCAGTCCATTCCATTCTTTGTCTATACGGCGACCTACACAACTTCAGAAGATGAAGAACTGGCACTCGAACTCGGTGCCGACGCATTCCTGATCAAGCCAGCCGAGCCTGACCTGCTTAAGGCGAGAATTGACGAACTTCTCACTCCTGATGCTTCCGAGACGAAACAGCTGAAAAAACAGTCAATCAACAGCTCAAAAATACTGGAACAGTATTCTCATGTCTTAGTCCGAAAGCTGAATGAAAAGGTCCAGCAGTTATCGCAGACCAACCTCTCCCTCGAACAGCTACTGGAGCAGCATCGAGAAACCGAAGTGTCGCTTCGTGAAAGTGAAGCACGCTACCGGGGACTGTTCAATTCGGTTACCGACCCCCTCTTTGTTTACGACAGGGAAACGCTTCGCTATCTGGCAGTCAATGATGCTGCAGTCTCTTCTTACGGGTATACCCGTGAAGAGTTTTTGACAATGACGCTCGAAGAAATTCGGCCTGCCGAGGAAGTCCTGCGTCTAAAAGAGATGCTGAGTAAATCAGGAACTGGCAAAGAACATCGAGGAATCTGGAAACATCGGCGTAAGTCGGATGAAATATTTGAAGTCGAGATCTTTGCGTATGGATTGGAGTTCGCAGGACGCCCCGCCTGCCTGGTCCAGGCCAGAGATCTGTCAGAGCAACGTCAGGCAGAAGCTGTAGCAGCCCAGACTTCAGAATTGTTGCAGGCCGTTGTTAATGGTGTCAATGATGCTGTCTTCGTCAAGAATCGCGAAGGACAATACCTGCTGTTCAATCAGGCCGCAGCAAAATTTGTCGGTAAACCAATACAAGACGTTATCGGAAAGGACGATACGGAAGTCTTTCCTGGTCCAGATGCACAACGCATTATGGAGAATGATCGCAAAGTCATGGAGTCGAACGAACTCCAGACGATTGAAGAAGTATTGGTAACAACCGAAGGTCCAAGAACATTCAGTGCCCATAAGGTCCCCTATCGTAACCAGCATGGCGATGTCATCGGTACCATTGGAATCTCACGGGATGTAACTGAACAACGCGAAGCCGAACTGGCCAGGCAAGAAACCCAGGAGCGATTCGTACAACTTGCCGAGAATATTGAAGAAGTCTTCTGGCTGAGTGATCCCAGCACTTCCGAGATACTCTATATCAGTCCCAGTTTTGAACGGATCTGGGGATATCCCTGTCGTGAGCTCTATGAAAATCCCAATCTGTGGAAGGATATGATTCATCCGGAAGATCTGGCTCGAATCCAGCATTTGCTGCAGAATGAAGCCATTACAGGCTACGATGTCGAATATCGCATCAGCCGTCCCGATGAATCGATCCGCTGGATTTCTGATAAGGCGTTCCCCATCCGAGATCAACAAGGCAACGTATTCCGGGTCGCCGGCGTAGCTCAAGATATCTCGGAACGTAAAGAAGCCATCATCGCTCTCGAAGCGAATGAGGCAAGATTTCGAATACTCGCCAAAGCGACTAACGATGCCATTTGGGATTGGGATCTCAAAACTCAATCATTGTGGTGGGGGGATGGCTTTGAGACTCTCTTTGGATTTTCTCGAGACGATGTCGAACCGACGATCGAATCGTGGTACAACCGAATTCACTCAGATGACAGGACCTGGGTCATCGATCAGGTCCATCAGGCCATCGAGTCCGGTGATGAATCCTGGGAAGGAGAGTATCGTTTCCTCCGCAAAGATGGCTCCTATGCTTATGTGCTTGATCGCGGGCACGTGTTGCACGACGATAACGGAGTTGCAGTCCGTATGATCGGTGGCATGATGGACTTGACGGAACGTAAGCTGGCCGAGGAAACACTCCATCTGCGTGATCGGGCCATTCAGGCGGTTTCACAGGGAATTCTGATAACAGACGCCAGTGACCCTGATAATGCGATCGTCTTCGCCAGCAAGGGTTTTGAACTGATTACGGGATACTCGGCCCAGGAAGTCCTTGGCAGAAATTGCCGCTTTCTTCAGGGCACCAGGACAAATCCGGAAACCGTAACGCAAATTCGTAATGCGATTCGTGATCGCCAAAAGTGTGACGTCGAGATCTTAAACTATCGTAAAGATGGCACGGCTTTCTGGAATCAACTTTCGATATCCCCTGTTTATTCTCCCGAAGGGAAGTTATCCCACTTTGTGGGTATTCAGACTGATGTGACATCCCGGAAAAATCTGGAAGAACAGTTTCATCAAGCCCAGAAAATGGAAGCTGTCGGCAAACTTGCTGGAGGAGTTGCTCACGATTTCAACAATCTGCTCACCATTATCAACAGTTACAGCGAAATGCTTCTCGACGATCTCGGAGAGGATTTTCCGTTACGCGACTGGATTTCGCATATCTGGGATGCAGGTAATCGGGCGGAAGAACTCACGAAGCAGTTATTGACTTTCAGTCGGCAACATGTCATCGAACCCAAACTGATCGATTTGAACGAACTGGTCCGCGGCACGGAAAATATGCTGCACAGGTTGATCGGTGAGGATATTCTGCTTCAAGTCTCCCTGGAGCCCGGCCTCGATCAAGTGAAAATGGAACCAAGTCATCTGGAGCAGATACTGCTGAATCTGGCTGTGAATGCCCGTGATGCCATGCCTCGCGGCGGTACCCTCTCAATTGCCACCGGTATGGTTGATCTGGATGAGACTTATTGTCAGATTATCCCGAATCTCCAACCAGGCCGTTTTGTTCTACTTACCATGAGCGATAGTGGTTCGGGCATTCCTGAGGAAGTAAAATCTAAAATATTTGAGCCGTTTTTTACAACTAAAGATGTCGGTAGGGGAACTGGGCTGGGTCTTTCAACCGTCCATGGGATTGTGAAGCAAACTGGTGGGACGATCACCGTTTACAGCGAGATCGACCAGGGGACAACATTCAAAGTCTATCTGCCGGCTACTAGAACGCTTGGTGCTGAACACTCCCCAAAAGCAACCACGTTTTCAGTTTCTCGCGGCACAGAAACGATTTTGGTCGCAGAAGATGAAGACGCGGTCAGGACGCTGACCGCTCAAATTTTGAGAAACTACGGGTACACAATCCATCTGACGTCCAATGGAAAAGAAGCGCTGGAATTCATGCAAACCAACGGAGATGCCGTTGATCTACTCATCTCCGATGTCGTGATGCCTCATCTGGGCGGGCGTGAACTGGCTGAGAAAGTCCATCAGATCCACCCTAATTGCAAAATTCTGTTCCTGTCAGGTTACACCGATGACGCGGTGATCCGACATGGCGTCTTGGCAACAGAGTTTACCTTCCTCCAGAAACCGTTTTCACCATCGAAGTTGGCCCAAAAAGTTCGTAACCTGCTCGATCAGCAATAATCAAACGATTCTACGGTCAGTAACAGGGGACGGCCTGCAACAAATGAAGCTCGAACCAGACTCGAACGCCTCTGAGCGATGATGCTTGCCTGATCACAGCGTCGCTTTGCTTCGGCCAATAATATTTTTGCGGCCCCACCCGCTTCGGCAGATTGAATCGCGAGTAAGCCCGTACTACGTTCGAATCCCTTGTTGATCCAGATCGTCAAGCCATGCCTGTCGGTAATGATCACGATATTGAGTTATTCGAGGATCTCATTTGGAATTCTGATGCGGTTTGAATGATATAATAATCACTTCATGAATGGATCTGATCACTTTCCTTTATCTGGCTGACAATCGCTTCCAGTTCGTCAGAGGATAAAGGCGGAGTGCGGAGGATTTCTGTCATCTGATTGGTTTTTTCAATGGCAGTCAGAAAGACATCCTGCGATTCCATTCTTCCTTTCTGGTAATACTCGGACAACAGCTGATTGACTTTAAGAATACGCTGGGGCACAGGTTGGTCGCACATTTCCGCGAACGCCTCCGCGACCTGCATGCAACGTACCAGCCCCTGCGTCATAATAGGCAGATTCAATTCGCTAGCATCCCTGTGATGGGCATACACGGGTTGCACGATGGAAAACGGAAAGCCCCAGGCTTGCAGAACAGCAGCAGAGACCATGCCATGATCAGTATTCGTGACCAGGTTTTCGGAAGTGATGAACTGCAACGTGGGAATTGTTCGAACTCGTTTTACGACCCGCTCAAAATAGGCTTCGCCATAGTGCTCGGCCAGCACCAGGATACCGATCTCCTGCAATATTCCCAGCAGATAGGCTGTTTCCGGAGGTACAGAATCGAAATAGCGCGCGACGGACTCTGCTGTGGCGGCGATCAGGGAGGTGCGTTTGAGGTACCAGTGTCGGAACTCTTCCGCCCAGGGCATCATCAGCTTGGAACGGACAGTTCGCAAACCAAGCGAGAGGCAGATTGCAATTGCCTTCCTGGGGCCCAGTAGCGTGACGATGCCTTTCAAATCTTTTTGTTGCGAAGAGGCAGCGACCTGAGATGAGTTTGCAACCTTAATCAACTCTGAAGTCAGTCGCGAGTCCGTTTCAATTTCGCTGACGAGTTGTGGAATTGAAATTTCGAGGGAGGAACGGGTGGCATGTTCTACCAGTCTGGTCAGTACATGTGGAATCGGAGGGACATCGCTGAATTCCGTAACCAGTCGGCGGGCTGCGGAGTCGATCATCAGACAGTGGTGGGACAGGCGTGACATATACCCGTATGCCAGATTCAGAATTTCTGTTTCGTCGGTTTCTTCCTCTATCGTTTTTTCGACCCCCTGGCAGTTTTCAATATTGAGGCGAGCGAGTGAGTCTCGGGAGCCTCTCAAGAATGCAGGAATATTGATCAGGTCAGCGTGGAGTCGTTCCACGATTTGATTCCCGCGCAGAAACCCAGAAATCTCCTGGTCGATGATCAGCAAATCCACCCGCTTTTCATTCACAATTTCCAGCAGATGATCAGTGCTGAGAGCTACGATCACATTCAAGGGGGACTCAGCAGCAGCCAGGACGATACGGTGGCAGAACGCCGAGTCCGGACTCAGAACAATGACATTGTGTTTTGAGCCGGGACGAGTCGTGGATGTGTCATCTGCCTGAACCGGTGCGATGTTCTTACGCTTTGAGTCGGTTTTCCGGGACAGAATTTCCAGCATGTTTTGCGAAAATTCTTTGTATTTAATTGGTTTGCGATATAGGTGTCTGATTCCGCGCTTCCGCAAATCTTCATCGATCAGGGGCTGCATTATGCCGGTGAGGACGCAGATTTCCGTTTGCTGATCCTGAAGTTTCATGAGCTCGGTACATAGGATGTGACCGTTCATCACCGGCATTTTGAGGTCGGTGATAATCAGATCGTACCGATGGAGAGCGCACATCTCCATGGCTTTTTCGCCATTTCCAGCTGTATCACACTGAAATCCAGCCTGAGATAATACGCGAGACAGAAGTTCGCGGATCGCTGATTCATCATCAACGATCAAGGCATGGTAGATGAAAGTATTTATCAGAGTTCCTCCCCGGGAATCGCTTCTAATGAAGAAATATTGATGTGTCTGGGCTCAATATTTTATGATACTTCATTTACTACATCGTCATGCGAAAAAGTGTCGGTGAGTCTGTTTATTGGTTAAAACTTTTTGGTATTAAGTTAAGGTCAATCCCTCATTATGCACAATGAGCAATTATGTTCGTAACGAGTGGAACTACAGATATAGACTGAATGTTATTATGAGCAATAAAAAGGCTTCGAGACAGAGTTCTCTTCATTTCGGAAATGCAAACAGCGGTTCGTCCCCCATTCCGCCACGGATAAGACTTTGGTACGCCGCTGCGCAACATGATCGGCAATGGTGACGTCACGGATGACTTGATTCTGATCACCGACTTTGATTTGGAGAGCCTAAGCCGTGGATCTCACTACAGAAGAGGGAAACTTCATCTCTAGATCCAGAAATCATTTACGAAGAAACGCCCAGCGGTCAGTTCAGGGGGATCCAGCACGCGCTGTGCTTGATCTCGACAAAGCATACACTCGGCAGAATCTCTCAAACGACGGCAGACGAAAAACTCAAGCAAACAATCGCCACTGACGAAATTTATAAAAGACCACGTATTCGTCCCCCACTGACACATCAGGAAGAATCCTGCACAGACAGCTAAGGGGTTTCAACCGGCAGACGCTACGCTTTGATTTCAGACAAGCTCTCAATGTTGAGGCCTTTCTGATCTGGAAACAACGGGGCAATCTGTTTTCTGAAATAGCAGTCCAACCATTGAATATCCAGCCAGACGGTAGTCTTATTCACTGCCTGTCTCCACCACGAAAGACGTCCAATGCCAACTCAATATGCAACGATCTCGATCAGTCACCACGGTAAACTTCTCGACCGATTCTGCACGTTTTCGATCTTCCTGCTTTTACTCATGATGATCAACACTATGGCTGCTCAACAGGCACCAGGAGCCGAGATCGTTTGTTTGACGGTGGATGATCCGAACAATTACGAAGCGGTCACGTTTCTCAATCGCTACGCGACGCAGGAGCTTCGGCCGGCTGGCCATAGTGTTACGATTCTGGAAGGCAATCAGCCGTTGCCAACAGATATTCCCGGGTTGCTCAAAGCGGTTCCACGGGCCGACCTGTTGATTGTATTTATACGACGGGCAACGCTGCCAGCCGAACAGCTCGAAGCGATCAAAAAACATCTCAATGCGGGTAAACCGCTGCTGGGGATTCGAACGGCCAACCACGCCTTTTTGCCTCGGGGTAAGGATGCCAAGCCTCCTGAAGGAAGAGCGGTCTGGCCGGAATTTACACCGGCTGTCCTCGGCGGACAAAACACCGGTTATGAGACCCAGGGGTTGCCTTATCGGGTAACACGCCACCCAGATGCTCCCGCGAAAACGCCGTTCTTGAAAGGAATCGACCCGTCCAGCATTCGCGGTTACAAGTCGCTGTACCTGGTCTTGCCACTTGCCAAAGATGCTACCCCGCTGCTGCTTGGTAAGGCGGAGACAGATACGCCGACCCAGCCGTTAGCCTGGTACCGCACCTACGGTCCCAAACAGGCTAAGGTCTTTTACACAAGCCTGGGCGCCCCCGAGGATGTCAAACAGCCTGATGTGATCCGGCTCTACAACAATGCGATCACCTGGTTGCTGGCCGATTGACGAGTCGTTTTTACACTACCCCAGGTAGGACTCGCAGGTGGACATGCAGTCCCCCGTTTTATATTTTCCAGGGCGCGTGATAGGGGCGTTGCAGCATCTGATTGGCTGCTTCATCACCGATGAACTGTTCTTTCTCCGGGTCCCACTTTAGTTTTCGTTTCAGCCGCATGGCAATGTTACCCAGGTGACAAATACTGGCGGTAGAATGTCCGGCCTCAACGGGTTCGATGGGATCTTTCCGCGACTTGACGGAGTCAATGAAGTTCTGGTAATGATTCTCGCTGACGGGCAGGTGAATCTCATCGGCTGCGATTACTGAATTCTTGATGGCATCTGAGGATGCTTCCACCTCGCGCATATTATTCACACTGAATTGAACCCAGCCTTCGGTGCCCTCGATGCGGGCTCCAAACCCGGGTTCCTGTGTACGACAAATAAACTCGATACCGTTGGCGTAGCGTGCGCGGAAGTCGGTTTTCATCGCGGTGGTGTATAGATGCCCTTTGGGCGGCCAGACAACCCCTGGTTGGTTCTCGAATTCCACCGGGCCAGTGCCGTCCATGTCCAGCGCCCACTGGATGATATCGGTTGAATGCGCACCGGTGTTGGTGACCTGTCCCCCTGAATAATCGAGATGGAAGCGGAAACGGTAGAAGCAGCGATCGCTGTGATAGGGGGCCATCGGTGCGGGGCCTAACCACATGTTGTAATCAAAACCAGCGGGTACGGGCATTTCCGGCCAGCCTGGGCCTGGTCCTGCACCGCTGCCATTAATAATAGAAACCACGCGTTTGACCTCGCCGATGCGACCATTGCGTACCAGTTCACACATGCGGCGCACGACTTTATTCGAGCGATACTGAGAGCCGGTCTGTAAAATACGATTGTGCTTGCGAACCGCTTTGATCATCTGCTGACCATCATGGACGGTGAGTGACATGGGTTTCTGGCAATAGACGTCTTTGCCGGCTTCACAGGCTTTGACAGTCGCCAGGGCATGCCAATGATCGGGTAAAGTGATCATGACGGCATCAATGTCTTCGCGTGCCAGAACATCGCGAAAGTCACTGTAGGCATCACATCCCTGGTACTTCCCCGAACGTACCTTTTTGGCATAGTACTCATTCACTTTTTTCTGAGCGGGATCGCGTCCCAGAAAATGTTCTTTACGAGCATAGCCACCACTGGCCTTGTTGACGTCACAGACGGCAACCACCTGCGCATCAGCGAGCCGCAACATACCGGGCAAGTCGGCACGACTCTGGTTTCCACAACCAATCTGGGCAATGTTGATGCGGTTACTGGGGGCATTCGCACCAAAGACAGAACTGGGAACGATGGTCGGCACCATAAACGCAGTACTGGCGGTTGCTATGAAGTCACGTCGCGTCAGCTTGCTGCTGTTATTCTCAGGGGGGAGATTAATATTTTGCATAGCGGAGTACTCTCTTGGAAATTGAGTATGGAGCCGGTCAAAGTTTGGCCTCTACACTAAATTGGTGGCCATTTTCACCATATCATTTTAGGCGTTGTTAATGCTATCAAAAGCTAGCCCATGCCGACCTTTTTATCCAAGATTCCCGATATGGATTGAGTCTGAAGTTCCCCAGAAATAGTGGGCGCTGGAATTAGGTTATACTGCCTGCTCAAACATTTCGGGACTCTGATAGCCCAGAGATGAATGGTGCCTTTCACCATTGTAGAACACTTCGATGTACTCGAAGATACTGTGACGGGCTGATGCCCGTGTCTCGTATTTCTGGCGATGAATCAGCTCTTTCTTGAGCGTTGCAAAGAAGCTTTCCATCACGGCATTGTCCCAACAGTCTCTTGAAAAACGGAGTAAAATAGAAAACAGTATCGCAACATTTATTTTCATCGGAGCGAATGTTGCAGGAGCAGCATGTTTTGAACTGATCACTCCGGGATGAATATGGACAAGATAAATTACCATTCTTTTTTCAGCATTTTTAAATTCTTTCGATCATATAAGTAGATCGGGTTTATGTCCGACTTCGTTCGAGAACTGGCCATCTTCAGCTGTCTGCTTTTCACCAGTTTCTGTTTCTGGAAAGTAGAGAAAGGTTGATTGCTGGTTCCGACAATCAGAGACTGCTCTCAGCAGAGGCGCGGCAGTACATCCTCCCTGACCACTTACACGGGTGGTGAAGACGCCACTTTATCATTGCTCGTGCCCGGGATAACCGTTGTGGATCTGGGTTTCTCCCTCTGTCTCTGGAAACAGTTCCTGTTCCGCTGAACGATTTTCAGTTACGGCGTTACGTTGCCTTTTCATACAATGACGCGTCTGGATGCTGGAACTGAGTGGTAGATCACATCGGAGGAATATGGTGCCTGCGGGAGTCTGGATCAAAGGTAACGTCGCCAGGCTGGCTGCCCTCAGTTTTGACAGGAGGCTGTTTTTGACCTGGTCTGTTTTCCTGTCTGTTTCCGGCTTGCTGCGCTTATCCTGAATTGCATTTGGGCAGACCCTTGTTTCTGGTTGGGCGTTCTAAAGTTGGTCATGTTGGTTTTAAATTTTGGGAATCGGCGTGGGGGAGTCAAGTGGATGCTGCGTGTTGACCTGCTCCGAATGTGCAGTGAAAAGGGTTGAGTCTGCTTTGAATTGCTCTGAGTCTGCTCCGAAATGAATTGAATATGTACGAGATATTGAGAACCGGTTCATTTTGTTCCGGTGACAAACTGGAAAAATCGACGGCGATTCAGGTGCTTCTGAGTCACAAGTGGGACAGGTTCCAGTGCACGCATCATCCGCCTCGCGCGCGAAGCAGAATTACAAAAGAATACGATTCGGAAAGTGTCGATCAAGTGCAATTTGTTCCGTTCCAGAGACAGAACTGCACTGGAAATCGGGAAGGGGTTGCATGCAAGCGCTGATCAAAGAGAAAATTAAAAGGGAAGGTTGCCATGAGAGGATCGCGGGGGCTGTGAGGGCAAAGAAAAACGGCTGCCCACTTTGGTGAGCAGCCGTTGGAGTGGAGGCGGCGGGTGTCGCTCCTGAGGCGGATTTTCAAGCTGGAAATGAGCTCAGTAAGTAATTGAGAATTAGACACTTGGGTTGATGTGGCTAGCGGGAGACTTGCTTTGGGGATTTGCTGAATCGGACACATTCGGACAACGAATCGGACAGGCAATGAGAGCGGTCTTGCTTCAGACAATAGCCATAAAAACTGGGGAAGACTATACGGAGTGATTAAGGTGTCACAGTTCATCCATTGCTGGAACGCTTTGACTAACCCAGACGCGAGAACTCGCACGAAAATGTCTGGATTGTTGAGAACAACAGCGGTGTATAATCATTTCTACTCTCCCGAGACATTAACATAATGCGGAGTTGACCATGCCAGGTGACCGTGGGCTACCATCAAGTTTCCAGGCAGGACGGGGGCATCCTTTGATTGCTCGAATCGCCAGTAAAACCAGTATCTGCCGGGGGGTAATTGTTTCAGCTGATATGTGGTATGGAACTCTTCAGTTCCTCTGCCTTTGATTTTTTTGATCTCTTTACCATCAAGAACCAGTGTGGCGGAAACAACAGGGCGCGTGCCAACTGCCTGCAATGATAATTCAACGTTACCATCCTGCGATTTGAAGGCCTCACCCATCAAAGCACCATTGGCGCGGGCATCGACGAAGAACCGGGAGTCGTTGGTGGCAAAGCAACGCCGTTTTTTCAGCGCATCAAAAATCGCATCCGCTGTGAGTTCTTCCACGTAGATGCCTGTTAAGGCACCACTCAGTCCTGATGCGCAACAGGATTTGATCACGGCTGTCCTCGAATGCATTCCAGGTAACCCGCGTTGAACCATTCTGCATGGTCACAGCGGACGGATGCGAGTCGTACATTTTACTGTCCTCATTGATAATTACATCCACAGGTGTGCGTGATCGATCATCCGAAGCCGGTTCTGCACTTTGCAGGTTGTGAGCAAAGCACAGAAATATCACTGAAAAAATGACAACAGAGATACGAATACGTTTCTGTATCAGCACGACGGGAACCTTTCCATTGGACTCAAGAGGGCATCAGAAAAATCACAGGGCATCATTTTCTATGGGACTCTTGTAATTTTAAATGGCTCATCTTGAGATCGCTATCAGATGAAAGCAGAAAACGACCACCTGGTTCTGTAAGCAGAGTCCTTTGTGAAATACCGACTTCGGAGTTGTCAAGCCTCCGTGGCTGGCAAGATTTCAGGTTTAACTCCCATCTGGACAGTAGTACGTTGTGCGACCCAGACTATAGTAACAAGCGGATAGTTGTGTGTTTCACCCAAAGACATACCCGCTGGCAAACTGAATCCTGATGCGAACCATGTTCCTGCAAAAACCGAATACAGAAAAAATTTACCAGTTTGTGCCGGCACAGGCTGGATTAGATTACACCTACCCGGATGATGGAGCCACTCTGTCTTTCTGTCTTTATCGCCTTTTGGGAACATTGTGGATCACGCTCGTCTTGAGTCAGTTTCTGGTGAATTGATCTTCAAGTCAGCACTACGATATTGCCAGCAGATGCGCCTGTTGTGGGGCGATGGCTGGTCGTCAGACACCCGGGATTGAAGACTGCAAATTGAACCAATTAAGATATCTTAGGACAGATTATGGATACGTTTGAAAATGGCACGTTGGCTGAGGAACAACCGGAAATGGTTATGGCCAGGTGCTGGGAGTGTGGTGAGAAAAGACTATGTTATGAGCATCTGGTGTGTTGCACAGGAACGCGATTCCACACTTGTCCTGAATGCCGGAAAGCAATCGAGAGCAGGAGCGATGATTTCAATTTTCCGGTAAACTCAACCTGAGAGTTGTCCTCTCTGGGGACAACTCATCCCTCGTTAGCTTCTTGGATCTTTTCTATATACCGTGGATTTTACTTTCCGGGTAGATTTAATTAAGTGGCAACAACTATATGCAGACTCACTTCAATTCCGAATATCCGTCAGTTGACCATCTGAGAGCTAAAGCCAAATCGCGGATGCCGGGTTTCGCCTATGATTATCTTACGGCTGGGTGTTTTACGGAAATCAACCTGGCGAGGAACAATGACGACATACGCAAAGTACAGCTCAGACCCTGGTATCTCCGCGAATTCAATGAAGCCGATCAAAGCACTAAACTGTTTGGTGAAACTTATGCAGCACCATTTGGGGTTGCGCCCGTAGGTTTACAGGGTTTGATGTGGCCCAAGGCGTGCGAGTATCTGGCACAGGCTGCTGTCGATCACAATATCCCATTTACATTATCCACCGTCAGTACCGCCAGCATTGAAGAAATCGGAAAGATCACGAGTGGCAAGTTCTGGTTTCAGCTTTACCATCCGGCAGAGGATGATCTGCGTGATAAGCTGCTGGAAAGAGCGTGGGATGCGGGTTGCCGTACACTGGTAATTCTGGCAGACACACCAACATTCGCTTATCGCCCAAAAGAGATCCGGAATGGCCTGTCAATTCCTCCGAGAATGACTCCGCGGAACATCGTCCAGATGTTTTTGAGCCCATCCTGGGCAGTGGGACAACTTCTGGCCGGCAAGCCTGAGTTTCAGACGATGAAACCTTACATTCCTAAAGGTCTAAACATGAAGCATCTGGGCCTTTTTATGAACAAGACTTTCTCAGGACGACTTACAGAAAACAAGATTGCAGCGATCCGAGAAAAGTGGCAGGGCAACCTGGTCGTTAAAGGAATCGTCACTCCGGAAGACGCAGAGATCGTAGTCAAGCATGGTTTAGATGGATTGATTGTTTCTAATCATGGTGGTCGACAGCTTGATCGAGGAGAGTCTACTATCGTTCCTTTATATAAACTCACACCGGAGTTTGGCAGCAAGCTGAAAATGATGATCGATGGTGGAATGTACTCGGGAGCTGATATCGCATCGTCCCTAGCCTGTGGAGCGGACTTTGCCTTCATGGGCCGCACTCCCATGTTTGGCGTGTGTGCTCTCGGCAGGTACGGTGGTCACCACACGTTTGAAATGCTCAAAAAGCAACTGAAACAGGTGATGGAGCAGGTCGGTTGTGCGAGAGTTGAAAGGATGCGAGATCATCTGATTCGAGAAAGCGTCCCCGTCTGAAGACACATTCGGCAACTGCTAACATTGTGTATTAACGATGCGTAATTTAGTACACCTTATCTCATTGAATTTCCAGCCAGTACAATATTTTATGCAATCTAATTCAAAAACAGGTGGGCCTAAGGACACACGTGTGGTGATCGTGGGAGCCGGTCCGATCGGGTTGGAACTGGCAGTCGCTTTAACTCGAAATCAGATTCCATACCAGATCCTCGATGCCGGTGCGATTGGTCAGACGATTTCCTGGTGGGCGCCTCAGACGCGATGGTTCAGCAGCAACGATCGCATTTCCATAGCGGGTGTTCCCTTGCTGACACATGATCAGAACAAAGCCAATCGGGAACAGTATCTCACTTATCTTCGTAGTGTTGCAGAACAGTACCAGATTCACGTGCAATGCTATCAATGTGTCGTTGATATACAGCAGCGGGACTCAGGTTTTACCGTCATAACCGAGTCCACACAGGGACAAACCGGGATCGATTGTGAGACTGTTGTTTTGGCGGTGGGAGGGCTGGACCATGCACGCCGACTTGGTATCGAAGGCGAGGACTTACCGCACGTCGACGGTTACCTGCGTGAGCCACACCGCTATTATGGTCGCCGGGTGCTGATTGTCGGAGGACGGAACAGCGCTGTCGAGGCGGCTTTACGATTATACCACGTCGGTGCCCATGTAAGTATCAGCTATCGAGGGAGAAATTTGCCCGAGGAGCACATCAAATACTGGCTCTATCCGGAAATCTCAGGACTCATTCGTTCAGGGAAGATTCAGGCATACTTTGAGACCCAGCCAGTTCGGATTACTTCAACCTATGTTGAACTTGAGGACGTGCAGCAGCAGGGTGAACCACAGCGGCATTATGCTGACGATGTACTGACACTGATCGGTTATGAACAGGAGAAATCATTGTTTCACCGGGCAGGCATCGAACTGGTGGGTGATAATCAGCAGCCACAGGTAAATGAAGAGTCGATGGAAACCAACGTCCCGGGGATTTACATAGCGGGAACGGCTCTGGCAGGTACCCAGTCCAGTCAATACAGACTGTTTCTCGAAAACTGTCATCAGCATGTGGATCGTATTATGACCCGGCTGACGGGAAAGTCCGTGGAATCAGAAGATGGTGAATGGCAGAGGATGATTCAGGAGGCACCGGAGAGTTGAATTCCAGATCAATCGTGCATCAACCACGATCTGGACGGCTTTTACCAAAAGGAAGTATGTAGCGTCCTTTACTTGCCTCCGGGCCATCAATGATCAATCGACTCAGCAGTCGAATCCTCAATGCATGGTATAACTGGGGGAAAGCACAATCGCTACCTTTCGCAATATCCAGGAAGCTTAATGATGAAAGTGGCAACTCGCAAACAAAATGTTGCAGTAATTGGTGCCGGGATTGGTGGACTGTGCTGCGCTCGCCAGCTTAGTGCTGCCGGATTCAGCGTCCGAATCTTTGATAAAAGTCGTGGAGTTGGTGGTCGGGTTTCCGTGCGACGTCACCAGACGGATATCGCGTTCGATCATGGGGCCCAATACTTCACTGTCGAGGATACGGAAATGGCTCAGCAAGTCGAAAGCTGGCTCACGGCCGGAGTTGTCGCTCCCTGGCAGTGTCGCATGGGGTCGCTCGATACGGGAGTCTGGAAGCCAACGAATTCAGAGACGAGGCACTTTGTCGGTGTACCAGCTATGACGGCGATTGCGAAGCATCTGGCTCGTGACCTGAACCTGACTCTGCAAACTCGAGTGACGACAGTCGCCCGAAGCGAACATGGCTGGCAATTACTCGGTGAGGAAGACCGGGATCTCGGCATTTTTGATGTATTGATTCTCAACGCCCCAGCTCCCCAGTCGGCCAGCCTGCTGAAGGATTTTCCGGAATTCGCACAGCAGATTGACGCCGCTAAGTTCGCGCCCTGCTGGTCGGTCATGTTAGCTTTCGACCAGCGGTTGGATGTCCCCTGGGATGCTGCGACTGTTCATGATTCGTCACTTTCCTGGATCGCTCGCAACAGCAGTAAGCCAGGACGCCTGACAAAGCCGGATTGCTGGTTGCTGCACGGAAATCCTGAATGGTCGTACACACACTTGGAAGACGTAAAAGAAATTGTGATGGCCCAACTGATTTCCTGCTTTTGGGAAGCCATCGGCTTAGTGCCACGGCCCCATAGACTCGCTGATGTCCATCGTTGGCGATTTGCGTTGCCCAGCGAACCACTGGATCAAAAGTTCCTGTTTGACGAAGACTTAGGAGTGGGGGTTTGTGGAGACTGGTGCGTCGGACCACGCATTGAAAGTGCATATCTTAGTGGGCTCGCGCTGGCCGAAGAAGTCAGAATGCGTCACTGACTAAAAACATTTGATCGTCTAGAAAAGTTTATGGTTGAGTGACTACTCTTTATTTCAACGCGACAACACTCGTTCCGTGTGTGGCTCCAAAGTTACGATTCGAAAGCGGGCTGATTCTGAGAGCAGTGATGTCGATACTGCATAATCCATTTGAGTTCTCACCATTTATCTTATGACAGCTTACCACTAATCCAGGCGGAAATCAGGACTACTTTATTTAGGTAACCAGCCAAGATTCAGTTGAAGGGACATCAGGCAGCCTCCCTTGCAGGGAATGGTATTGTTCAAGAATCGCAGAGGCATCTGACTTTTCCGAAGTCAACCGGTAACTCTGGTTCAGAGAACTGGATGAGATACTGAAAGGAATACTGTAACCCAGATTCTGTATCCTCTCAGCTGAATGACTTCGTTTCCGGTAAAGCAGATTGCTTCCAACCGCCATACTGAAATATTCGCTGATAATCCATGGTTCAAAGGTATGTGCAATTACGCGATTTTTTAGGGGGACCTTTTATTGTCGGCACTGTCGGCGGCAATCTTACACCATTTGGATCGTTTTAAGAGGCTTTAAACGTATCTGAGAGAAGTGTGACGGGCTTTTCCCGAGATGACATATTCAAGCATTCATGCTAGGAGTGGACTGAGAGAATGCAACCCGAACTCACTATTAATGGTCACTGGAATTCCAGGAAAGGTGGTCGGATCAATTAAAACATATGGATCTGTAATCACTGCAGAGATAACAGGATTATAAGCATCAACGATGTCACGATAGCGGAAACTGTCCGGATCGCATTCCAATACTTCCATCGTTTTTCAAATTCATCGCGGGCAATTCTGAATTCATTTGCCTCCATCTCCTCTACACTGAGTGATTGCAGTTTATTGTTCAATGGAATATTTTTTGTCAGAGTTGGTAACTGCACAGCCAGAAGATACAGTGACGTGGCAATGACCAAGATTACCTGCTGAAACCGGGGTAAATCTGAAATGCCTAAAACCGTAAATATAATCAGGGTGATCATCGAACCAATCCAGACCAGCATGAAAAGTGGTTGATTGTTCTGAATCACGCGATCCATGACTCGGAAGGCACATATGAAATCCTGGTCGCTCAGACTGCTGATGCCCGGCATAACGACAACGGCAAATGCGAAGAGAAAACCAGCGACTAAAGAGCACAGCAAAGTAGCTGCGACCAAAGCCATTTCTAAGAAATCCATAGATTGCGATTCTGGTAAATTGATTTTGTGACAAAAAAATTGTTACCGACTCATGTAGACTTCATCCATGTAGTGATTTGCCAGTGTTTGGGTATCGGTCTCTGTGGTCTCCAGGTTTGGCTTGGTTTCAATCTCTTAAAGTGCGTGTAGAGGCAACAAGACATGGCAAGTCTGCATATTTGAAATTGAACTGCATCTGCGCGTGTTTTTAAAGGCGAATCGTATGCTGATAATCTGATCGCAGCTTGAGAAGACAGCCTCTAAATATTCGATTCAGGTTAAGTCTGATTCACAAATTGTGAATGCATAAAACCCGCAAGCGATAATCAATTCGGGAATCGGCCATCATTATGTTTCAGTGCGGCATAGATCGTTTCACATAAAATATCTGAAGGGTAAGGTTTTTCAAGAATCGCAAAGGCACCGGACTTTTCCGCAGTTAACCGGGAACTGTGGTTCAGAGAGCCAGATGCGAGAATGAATGGGATCCTGTATCCCAGATTCTGTATCTTCCGCAGCAGGTCAATGCCATTCCAGTTCCCTTCCAGCGCATAATCAGAGACCACACAGCCTGATATTGTGGGATCAGTTTCTGTGAGAAAGTCCTCCACTGAGTGAAATAACTCAGTTGGCAGGCCCCGAGTCTGGAGCAGAATGACAGTAGACTGAGCTACATCTTTGTCGTCATCGATGATGTAAACTTTGTTTTTTCTTGAAAAATTCATCGGTCAGCGATCAGCAATAAATTCCAGCTGGCGAGACTTTCTTTTCACAGGCTGAAAGTAGTGCACAAAACATGTCATACCGCGGAACGCTGGGGGGCATGAACTGACTGGGTGAATCTCGAGATAGAATCATTTTTTTAACAGCAGAGTAGGATGATATAGATCGTTTCAAGTTGGTTTTGTCTGGTACAGCTCAATCATTCCTTCAAATGTTTTGACTGCGGCATACATAATGCCTTCAAACTGCTGGGGCAGATCATCAATCTGATTGATGCTCTCCTTGAAGCGGTACCAGTCTTTGTACCATGGCTCTGGGGTGCAGAGAAAAAAAACGGCCCCTGTTGTGTCCTGAAGCGATAAAGCATTCATCAGAGGCTCGGTTAAATACACTGAGCCCAGCCTCGATCCTTCCAGGACATACAATACACCAATCAGCGAGTATTTATTTTCCTGATACATGGCTGATGTTTGCTGGAGTAGCTTTTGGGTTGTGGGATCAATGGCAGGCATGTCGCCATTCACAAGCAGGTTCAAATCAGCCTGAATGGTTTGCAGTCGAGAATATTTATTTAGGTCGAAGAGTCCAGCCAGGGTACTGTCTGCTTGCCAGGTCGGCTCCAGGAAACGATGCAAATAGTATAGCTGTGCTAGAATCCAGGAATATTCTGGCTTCGAAATGATTCCATGCATCATACGAAATGCGAGATAAGTAGATTCGATCTGCTGGTGCAATTCATGAACCGCTTCCCGGATCTCCGTTGCGAAATCTTGCATTGAAAAGAGCTTTTAAAAGAGTTTAGATGGTTTGGGTGAAATAAAGGAAAACACGAGAAACCATTAACGGACATGCTGGAAGAGTTTTACTTTTAACATCTCCAGCGTGGACTCCATTCCTGTCAGCCCCACTCTTATTGATATTTGTAGGCAGATAACTATTCTTTACTAATGAAAGTCAATTGTTTTTACAGATTTCTTATAAAAACAAGCCGATGTGTTTGTGGACTATCTGAAGCTGTGTTAGCTGTCGGTGTGCCTGTGCAGTGTAATTTAACGTACGAGATGTGCCTCTGTCTGATCTAGACTTTGGGCGAAGTGATAGCGTCGGCTAATCAAAAATGAGTGTGTTCGGAGTCATAGTTGGCGGCAAGGTAAACAATAGAGCACTGAGTCGTCTGACTGGTGTCATTCGTGGGGGCAGGTCAGCGCTGGTTTTCAGCAAAGCCCAGCATATACGAATACTTTCCTTTCGGCGCTGGGCCGCGTAGTTGTCCCAGTAATACCCTGGGGATGACAATCATCAAGGTCAGCCGGGCCACATACTTGCTGCCTGGGAGGAGATGTCCAATTTCGCTGTTGGTTTGCCTGCAACAGCGTTGTTTCCTGAAGATGAAATTCTGATTGTCTTTTATGCCGGTCCATCGGAAAATGAAACCAGCATTCACTGGCAATGCCTTCGCGCTTGAACGTCAGAAGTGACGTGATAAGAAATAGGACGAACGCAAAAGGGACTTATCGTGCGCCAGTCTATTTGTAACTAATGCATGAGTCGATGCTTTGCGAATCAACCGCACAAAATGAAGTTTTACTGAGGTGATCCAATCAATAAAGCCGGTGTGGTTTCGCGGCCCCAGCTGACGGTCATTAAACCTTTGAAGTGTGAGGGAGAGCTCACGAATTTGCAAAGGTCATGGATCAGGGGCATCTCCTGATGAGCAGATATTTCATGTCAGACGCTGATCCCGCTGCCTGGTGGACTCTCCCCGGTTGTATTCACCCAGCAGTAGTGGTTTGGGGAGTATGATGAGTAAGAAATCAGAGCGTTTCATGGTTTATTCCTTCGTCTCACCAACAAAACTCGATCCATCCAAGCCCCGTTCAGGACAACCACAGGCACATACCATCATGATCTTACTTACCTGATTGCTCGCTGGCCGGGATTACCGCAGCACATACGTCATACAAGTATCACGCTGGTGAAATCGGTCGAACGACAGTCTGATTGAGCCGTGTACAATACGGAGCTTTCACCGACTGCATGGGAAAACACTGAAATCTGATTACTGAATTTCCTTAAGATCGAAAGAGAATTCATTGGTCCCTGATTGTACATCGACAGTCAGTGGGCTGGTCTGAATCTTGCGAACCTTATTGGGGATATTAGGGTATTCTTTTGGTTGTGCCGCTGGTTGATCCATACCGGGGGCGATTGGTTCTTCTGGAGGGGGATTGACAGTCACCGTATAATTTCCAACGGCGACCATTTCGATCGTGGCAGTTCCTGATTCATCCAGTGGGCCTCCTCCACCTTCTCCTGTCTCTTCATTGACCAGGTCGACCTGTCCTTCTGGGACAGGATCACCGCCGTTGGTAATTGTGATTGAGATTTCACCACGGGGCTTGTCTGAACCTGGAGTTCGACTGCAGGCAGTATTCAGTGTGACAAGCAGGAGGCATAAGGCTAGCAAAGCGAAGAAACGGAAATTTTGTAAAGCAGCATTTTTTTTCATCGCGATTCCAAGAACATAAATGGGAGATCTTAAGGGGGATCACCCTCCCCGGACCGAAGCCCCAGGGGAGGTGATTCACTAACACCTATGGTTTAGAATTCTCCAACGACCTGTCCATCGTCACGTACACATAATTGGCGGAGCGTGTTCATGTCGATGTTTTCTGATAGGAAGCGAACGGAGCCATCGGTCAGTACGGCGTGTACGCCACCCACGTGATGTGAGTTAATGACCGTGTTAGCAGAATAGGCACTGTTGGCGTATCCCGGGGCTCCAGAGGACCAGAATGCATTAGGAGGGTTCCGCACGGTGGTAGTCCCGGCTGTGTACCAGAACCCGCCAGAGCTAAGAGGCAACGGCGTGCCGGCATTCCATGTAGAAAGGCTCGCGTTGGCCCACCCGTGCCAGGCCCCCAGTGCATTGGCACCCTTTTGAGCTCCATTCACCTGACCGGACTGTTCAGCGAGGATCAAGGTATTCGATGTTCCGTCGGTACAGTCGCGGAAACGGATGCTTTTGTAGGGGATCATCATTCCAGTGTTACAGTTGCTGGAACTGCTCGCCAGCACGTCACCGGTGCAGACATTGGTGCGGCCCACAGGATCGGGGGTAGCACCAGAGATACCGACGTAATCGACGATCATGCTCTGCAGGCTGGGATTGGACGTACTGTCAGAAAGACTGTAGTCAGTGGTATTAGTCATACCGAAAGGGTTAGAGGGGCACTTGTAAACGGGGAGACGCACCGAATACAGCACCGTATTCCCTGGGAAACCGCTGTGGGCATAGTAACCATTCGGACGTGTCAGCTGAGAATAGATGTTGGCTTGATCAAGGTAGGGGAGAATCGCGGCTCGCCAGTTAGAATACGAGCCGGTCTGGGCCCCGATGGGGAGTGCCTGAAAATTGTCATTGTAATTATGCAGGGCGAGTCCCAATTGCTTCATATTGTTTTTGCAGGTTGAGCGGCGAGCTGCTTCGCGCGCCTGCTGGACTGCCGGCAGGAGCAGGGCGATCAGAATCGCGATGATGGCGATCACGACCAAAAGTTCAATTAAGGTAAATCCTCTTCTCAGTTTTCTTGGTGGGTTCATGGAGTGCCTCTTCTTTAAAAGGGTAGGATCATGTAAGGAAGGAAAAAGTTATGGACTCAGACGTATGAAGTAATGAGATCTAAACTTGTTGCACTGAGTTAGTTGGTAGCGGATACCAGGTAGGAGTTTCTCAGGTAATAACTTTACTATTTAATAAACAAGCTTAATATAAGTGTGGGCTTATGTTTTTTCAATAGTCAGTTTCGGTTAACATTTCGTTTATCAAAACAATGTTGACCTGCTGCCAGTTAAGACACCATTTACACGCCTTAATATTCTGTTCTTTTCATAGTTTTTCTACTAAGCCGTTGGAGCGGAGCGGAAGCGGGCGAGAAGGACAACTTTGCTTCCGGCACCGGGGCTCTGTAGCCCAGTGAACTGTGCGGCCTGATGGAAACGTCATTCGTGCTGTTTGTCACGACATTTCCTACAAATTCGCGCGAGTTCTCGACACTCTCATACCACCATATGACGAAGATCTCTTCCCTCGGGCACCTTGAATCACCAGAATCTGGGCATGTCCAACAGCAAACGCAGGCAGCGTACCTATGACCATCGACTGAAAGAACTCGTTCGCTCCACCGGCAACATTGATGTCGCTCTTCAACGTGGTGTCCCTCGATCTACGGCCCGAGGCTGGCTGACAAAGAACATGTCCGGCGTAATCACCGTCGACGTCTTAGATATGAGTCTGGTAGAACTACAACGTGATGTGGTCGCACTGCGTCGTCGCAACGCCAGACTTATTGCTTTGCTGCGTCTGATCATCACCGTCATGAAAGTGACTCACTTCACACTGTCACAAATTCGGCTTCCGCAAGAAGCCCAAAAGCTCCGAGTGCTGCAGGCCATCGAATATTCGCGAAAGCATTTTCCATTGAAAACTGTCCTGCGTGTGATCGGTCTGTCGCACGGTCGCTACCGTGAGTGGAAGCGGGTTGAATGTGGTCTGGATGACCTGCCATCGTGCCCTCGATCGTCACCACATCAGCTCACTGCCGCAGAAATGAGAACGATTCAGGAAATGGTCACATCTGAAAAATACCGTCATGTAGCAACCGGGACACTGGCACGCCTGGCGGAACGAATGGGTAAGATGTTCGCTTCTCCGTCGACCTGGTACCGTCTGGTCCGAATCCACAAATGGCGGAGAGTGCGGTCACGCGTTTATCCTGCAAAGCCGAAAGTGGGGATCCGTGCGATACGGGCCAATGAAATCTGGCATGTTGATACGTCATTAGTCCGGCTGGTTAACGGGGGCCGGGCTTATATTCACGCGGTGATCGACAATTACTCACGGCGCATTCTTGCCTGGCGTGTACTTGATCGCTTCGAGCCGGGCATCACCGCCCGGTTATTCCTGGACGTATCGCAGGCCACGACTGTGGGAAAGCCAACCGTGTTCGTCGACGGTGGTCGTGAGAACTATAATGCGGCCATCGATGAGGTCATCGAGTCCGGTCTATTGAAAAGAGTTCTGGCACAGACCAAAATCCAATATTCCAACTCGCTTATCGAATCGTGGTGGCGTGTGCTTAAGCATCAATGGCTTTATTTCCATGAACTGGATTCCGCGCAAGCGGTTGAAAACCTGGTGGCTTTCTACGTCGAGCAATACAACACGTATTTACCACATTCCGCGTTCCAGGGGCAGACTCCTGACGAGATGTACTATGGGACGGGGCAAGAGATACCGGGGCAACTGCAGGAAGCGCGTATCGCAGCGAGAAAATCACGGATGGAGTCAAATCGATCTCAGAGCTGTCGGATGTGTGAGGAACTTCTCGCGGTCAGTAATTGAGTGTGAGAGTGGCAGGATAGATTTAACAGGTTAGTCGTTCACCGTTGATGATCTCCACCGGGGATTTCACCCTGCGATCGTTGGCTCACCGTGTAAGTGCTATTTGGTGCGGCGATGATGGTTCCAGCGTTTCGTTGCCGAATGGACTGGGTTTTTCCCAAGTGCGAGAACTCGCGCGAAAATGTCGGGAATGTCATGACAAACAGCAGGGCAAAATCGGACCCCGAAAAGCCCCTTATCGGACATTTAATAGGACTATTTATCGGACTTTTACCCAAATAGGGGGTGTTGGGACAGCGGTATTGGGACGGCGGGAATTCGTAAGCACAATAAAAATGGCCACTTACCAGTTTCGGTAAGTGGCCTTTAAGTGGAGGCGGCGGGAAAGAGTTTTGGGAGATGTGGCGTCGCTCTAAGTGTCATGATGGTAATTGTTTGTATGAATCATGTTTTTTTGTTTTTTCTCGAAATTCGTAAAAATCAGATACGAAATCAGACACATCAGACATGGGGGAGATGTGCATGGAGTGATATTAGTGGAGGTGAGTTGCCTCAAACCCGTATTCTGATGCATGTGTAGGTCTTGGATAGAGCTACAGGAAGCTAAGAAGCTGTCCGCAACCTCTCGGTATATCTGCTTCATTCGCTCATTTTACTCAGTGAGCGGGGCAGGATCGTCAAAGGGGCGATCGGACCACTTGCTGCACCCGCTCGCAATCCTTGAGACAGCAGGTAAGCAGATAGGAATTCAGTTCCTGAGATCTCGTGATAAAGGCACAGGAGTAGTCCATCTCCGCTGGAGCGTTTTGACGCGGCTCTAGACTGCTGGTTTGGCTGGCAGGCATCAGATATATCACATGCGACTACAGACCTAGGCAGCGTCCTCCGGCGCCTTCAACTGAGGGGAGATGCCCTCATTGAGAGTGGAGGCGAGGTTGTGAATCAATGGATTGAAGCCCAGTATACACCTCAAGATGACATCGACTCCATATGCGAGGAATTCTTCCTCAGTGGTGAGTAGGACGGCCAATGCCTAGTCCTGATGGGTAGCGTAAAGGATGGGAAGACGGCTCTGCAAAACCGCTACGATCGACTTGCTCGCAACGAAGGCAAGCCGCCCGTAGCAATCCTTCGCTACGGTTACCATTAATGTACTCTTTTCTACATTGTCATTCTCAATCTGAGCAACTACTTACATTCCAGCATCACGAGTGTCAGATCGTCGTTTGGTGAAGCGTTATTACGGTAGGCGGCTATTGCGTCGTTGATCCGCATTGTATCTGCCAGTGGAGAATTTTTTGTTCCAGGAGAGAAGAGCTCAGTCAGTCGATGCACTCCGAAAAGCGTGCCATCAGAGTTTGCTGTTTCTGTGACTCCATCACTGAAGAGTAAGATACGATCTCCTGAAGAAAGTATGGTATGCCTCTGTTCCCAGTCGGCTTTCAGATCGATTCCAATCAGCAAGCCTGTGCTTTTCAACAGTTCAACATTTCCAGATACTCTTTTCAAAATTGCCGGTAAATGGCCTGCGCTGACCCAGGTCAATTCACGTGACTCCGGTTCCCAACGTGCCAGGATTACTGATGCAAAATTGCCGGGCAGTATCGCAGCAGTAAATTGCCGGTTTACTTCTTTCATAATAGCAACTGGATCAAAAGGAGGGTTCTCAGAAGCGGCCAGCAGGAGCGATTTCAGCATCGCTGCCCCCATCGCAGCCGGAACGCCGTGTCCGCTCACATCAGCAATACAGATGAACCATGATCCATCCGGTAGAGGCAGGAAATCGTAGTAATCTCCGGCGACACTGTCAGCCGGTTCAAATATGTGGGCTGTTTCGAGCTGTGGGATCTGTACGCCATGTGGCAAAAGATACTGCTGGATCTTTCTTGCTTTTTCCATCTGGCTGCGTCGATCACGATCATTTTCCTTTAATGCCACGCTCATGGAATTAATAGACGAAGAGAGTAAGTTCATCTCACAACTACTGAAAGTGGGAGCGACAGCATCAAAATTCCCTGATCTAATATTCTCGACTGTAATTAACAGCTGATCCAGTGGTCTACCTACGATTTTCAGCAACACGAGATTAACAATTCCAGCAGCGATCATTCCTAAAGCCCCGAGCACAGCAAGCTGAACCAGAACTTTGGATCGTATTGATCGACGTACATTATTTAATGTTTCAATGACAAAGACGCTGGCCTCTCTGCCTGGTTGATATCCGATGACAAGCTGGTGTTGCTGGAAATCATCTAGTTTAAAAGAAGCCGGATTGGAAAAATCAAACTCCGTCAAGATAGACTCAGCCCCAAGAGGATCACCGCCAGCCTGTATATATTCCCCCTGTAAGTTGACAATGATGCGATGGCCAGGAGATGCCGATTTTCTCATTTTATCACAGACGTTGTTGATATAACTTTGAACGTCATGATCTTGATGGTCCTGTATTAAATGTGAAACAGCAGACTGGATAGCAATGGCTTCATCATTCAAACCGGTTCGCATCTGTGCTGTCGCATTCTCGATTTCCCGAAAATATTGAAAAATCAACAGAACTGCCAATGCAATGCTGAGAGTCAGGTTTACAGACAGCAGCAGCTGAAACCGGATCGTACGCGGTTGTTTCCACAAACCTCTGAATCTGGCCAATAAATCTGACATGATGTGCCTTCAGTCGTTTCTGTCTCATAGAATTGGAAATAAGCAGTAAACATCTCAAGAATGCTTATTTAAGAGAAAAGAGATGCTGACTTTTTAATTTACGCTGGATCTGAAAATGAAGTTCCAGGGGTGTTAAATTCCAGGAGCCATCAATTAATGATCAAGCAGATCATACAGCGCGCATAGAGAATGCAATGAGGAGAGATCAGGTCAACCAGCTACAAAGAACTTCCTGCTGGTGTAGATTAGGCAGAAATGAGGTCTGGGAGGTCTTTATTACAGTGCGAACCTGCGAATGTTGAATGCAGGCGACTTGCGTTATCAACTGAGTGGTTGATAACCGGGAAAACACGGTTTTTGATGGCGTGCGAGTTTTATCTGGCGTAACAGGGAGTTCTTTTTTGACAGAACACCGACAATGCAACTGCTGGCAGATAGCAGCGCAGCAAATCTGTCTTACTTCAAGCGAAGTGGAACAGCAACATGCCTCTGTAGTACAACCATTACTTGACTGCACCGAAGAGGCAACTCCTCCGAAGATGGTGGCTGCCACTAGAATCCAGGAAATCAGAGTTTGTGTACTGGTCTTAAACACTGCTGCACCGATTTTAAAGGAATGACTCGTTTGTTTTAGGTATCAGACTTACAACAGTCAAGCCTGAATATAGACTACGTCAGGCAGAATAAATCTCACCTGCTGCAGAACGACTGCACATGCAGTCTGGATCGCGGTTTGTAAATGTTTTACTCGCTAGGCTAAAAACATAAAGTTGCAGAGAAATGTGTAGCAATCAGAAACCTGGCAAAGAGCTAAATGAAAAGGCGGGGCCTTTCGATAAATTTAAGCGATAGGGATTGCCACCATTTTCCCAGTTGGTTTTGATCTTGGCAGATCGCAGTGAATCCTCTAGGATACGTTCCTTTGAATTTTGTCGCGGTAGTCTGGGGGGTATGCCTTGGTTGCACAGCCCTCAAAATCTTTGTTGAAAGCTCTCAGGCTAATCAGCAGAATCATCATCACTGTCCAGATTGAATCAAGTGGCGGAACTCTGCATGTCGATGTCAGAAGTGTTTGCCGTGATTTTTCGAGTGGTACGAGAATCCTATCCAGTGCCCCTTGATATCTGAGTGACAGGCACGGCCCCGGTAGAATTCTGGAAATCCCTTTTACGTTTAGAGTTGTGATGAAACTGCTTCGCTTGTTCATGATCGTTCTACTGCTGCAACCTTGCCCGGTCTGCTGGGGGCATGGATTGACCGCACACGGAGAAGCATCTCAACACGACTCCGGCGACTGCAAAGCGGTTTCTTCAAGCTGTCCCTGTTGTGCTCAGTGGAAACAAAAACAGGGAGTTCAGCAACAGTTACCACAGGATGACGAACATGATTGTCCCTGCACGTGTCATGTTTCAGACGAAGTATTCGCCTTTACCGGACCAGCGGTACATCTCGAAAGTTGCACTCATCCTGTGACGCTGGTCGTTAGTCTGGATCAATCCTGCCACTTCATAACTCATCTGAATAACGTAGCAAATGATACTTCACAGGCCGCTGTGATACTCCCGCTGCGCTTATAAATTTCTCTCGGGCTCGCTTGCCTGCTGGCAGTGACGGTCACTGATTGTCCAAGGCGTTATTATCGCCTGGCCGTCTCTTTGGATTCAATGCTGATTCAAATGATACCTGCTGCGCCTGTATCTGTTTAAATTAAGCCGCACTCCGCTGTCTTTGCATGCATTTCAGGTCGAGTCCATTACCTCTTTTGCAGATCAAAATCGTATTCAAAATCAAAAACAGGTAAGGAAATTTATAATATGAAGACTCACACTCTTGTAGGACTGTTTAAAAACAATGGTATCCGTCTGCTGGCCGCAGGCACTCTGCTGGTTTCCCTGTCGAACGTCTCCCTGGCTCAAAATGCGCCACAGGCAGCAGCATTGAGCAAGGCAGAAGCATCACGTGCTTCCGCAGCGAAACAAAATAAATACACGTTTATCATGTTCTGGAAAGACCAGGATACAACCACCAAAAGCATGTGGAGCACACTGCAGCAGAATCTGTCCGACAAAAACACAGCGTCCGTTGTGGCGGTTAACACAGGCGATCCCCAGGAACGCAAGATTATTGAACAGTATGGAGTCTCACGCGCGCCCATGCCGCTTACGCTGGCAGTTGCTCCCAATGGGGCGGTCACCGGTTCCTATGTGAAACAGATCAACGCTGACTATATTCAGCAGGCTTTCGTGTCCCCCGCCAAATCCCGGTGCATGCTGAATCTGCAGAGCCGGAAAATGGTGCTGTTGTGTGTAAGTCCCTCCGGTCAGGCTGGCGTCCCCAAGGGGGTTCAAAATTTCAAATCAATTCCCTGTTACAAGAACGCGGTGGAAGTGATCAACGTTTCACAATCTGAACCGGCCGAACGCGACTTTCTGAAAGAGCTGAGAGTGCCCGCATCACAGAACTCTGCCGTTGTTTTCATGGCACCTCCCGGGGTGATGGTTGGAAAGTATAACAGCAGTGTATCCAGCCAGCAGCTGATTGCCGAACTGAAAAAAGCAGGTAAAAGCTGCGGCGTGGAAGGCTGCAAGCACTGTAAATAAACCAGCACATCACAATCACACATTCAAAAGGAGGTCTCTCATGAAAATGAGAACAATTGTCTGGAAAGAAATGAAAGAGCGTCCTACGGCGCTGATTGCCAGTCTGCTGGCGATCATTCTGAGTGTGACGGCGCTGGTCGCGATCCGTAACGTCACGATTTTCTCAGAGCAGGAGGTCGCCGGTAAACTCGACGAACTGGGAGCAAACGTACTGATTCTCCCTGAAGGAGTCACGCTGCAGGACTACTATGCAGCAGACATGCACAAGGAAACCATCCCCGAAGAACACGTGGCTGAGCTGGCACTGGCGGGACTGACCGGAGTGGAGGCAATGACGCCCAAACTTTGTGTTCCCACCAGGCTGGATGATCGCAACGTGATTCTGACAGGTATCCTGCCACAGTCTGAAATTCAGAAGATGAATGCCTGGTCGGGGGGAGGGATGCTTTTTAAGAAACATGAAGGCTGTAAAGCCAAGATTAACGTGGCCGATGAAAATCTGGATGCCCCTGAATCTCTGGCAGAACGCCGGGCATTACAGCATCTTAATCAATCGGAAGTACTGCTTGGCGCTGATTTTGCTGCCCGTCAGGGGCTGAAAGAAGGCGATCAGCTCCAGCTTCTGGGGGAAACGTTTGACGTGCTCAGCGTGCTTCCTGCAACGGGGACAGTCGATGACAGCCGGGTGTTTGCGCACCTGCACACCGTGCAGCGGTTGTCAGGGGCGGGCCCGGTTGTGAATATCATTGAGGTCATGGGCTGCTGTGAAGATGTTGCCAACGGCCTGGTAGGGGAGTTGCAGTCGCTGTTGCCCGACACCAAGGTAGTTACGATTGCCAACGTCGTTGAAACTCAGGTTTCGATTAACCGGATGATGACCAATCTGTCGTACCTGTTCCTGGCGATTCTGGTTGCCGTTGGCGGTGTCAGCATGGCCAGCGCGAGCTTCGCGAATGTCATGGAACGTCGCCGTGAGATCGGAACCCTGATGGCCCTGGGGGCCACACCCCGATTTGTGACCCGACTGTTCCTGGCCAAGGCGGCACTGCTCGGTCTGGCCGGTGGGATCAGCGGATATGTTCTGGGGAGTCTGATTGCGGTCTTCCTCGGACCGGCATTTGCAGATGTCTCGGTATTTCCTGTCCCCAGTCTGGCAATCATTGCCGCTGCGGTTGCGGTACTGGTGACACTGGCCGCCAGTTATTTCCCGGCGCGTCAGGCATCCCGCCTCGACCCCTGTCTCTGTTTCAAGGAGGTCTAACCAGATGTTAAAGTTGGAATCTGTCAAAAAAGTATACCGCAAAAAACAGGACGAAGTGATTGCCCTGGACACGACCGATATCGAGATCGCACAAGGTGAGTTTGCTGCGATCATCGGCCCCAGCGGGAGTGGTAAGACAACACTGCTTTCCATGCTGGGGGCAATGTCAGCTCCTTCCGAGGGACGCATTCTGCTCGACGACGAGTCAATTTATGATTTGCCGATTGAACAGCGTGCCGAAGTCAGGCAGAACAAGATCGGGTTTGTCTTCCAGACATTCAACCTGGTCCCGTATCTGACGGCAATCGAAAATGTTCAGGTCCCGATGATGTTGTCGCAAAAGTTCAAAACTGAGCGGCAAGAGCGGGCGGAAGAATTGCTTGCTCAGGTGGGGCTGCAGGATCGCCTGCACCATAAGCCGAGTGAACTCAGTATCGGACAGCAGCAGCGTGTCGCGCTGGCACGCATGCTGGCCAATGATCCTACGATCATTCTCGCCGATGAACCGACAGGAAATCTAGATCCGGAGACTCGTGATCAGGTTCTCGCTTTCCTGCGTCAGTTTAATGAGGAAGGTCGCACGATCATCATGGTGACGCATGATTTATCCGCTGCGGAGTGTGCCCGCAGAACCCTACGTCTTTCTGAAGGTCGTATCCAGGCAGGTTCCGAACAGGATCTGTTGAAAACGGCTTAATGAAAGTTTGTTCCTTGGTCGCCAGGCTCGAGTCCTCTCCGTTCGCGAGAGGGCTCGAGCGCTGGATATGAAATATTATTAACTCTGACCGACGACAAAGCGGGACAGGGACGTACATATCAGGTTCAGGAGAACTGAGATGCATGGATTGCCGAAAATGTTAATGAAATTCAGTACCCTCGGATCGCATTCGGCCAGGATGTTTCAACTGATCCTGATTCCCGCTCTGCTTTTAACTTCCTGTGCCTCAGATCGCGGGCAGATGGCTGCAAACCAGCGAGGTTCCATTCAGCCAGAGAGGCCGTTGGCAGACAACGAGCAGAGTGAGTCTCAGGCCGCACAAGTCGCTATCTCAGCTTCTGAAGTCGACGCCAGAGAACCTGCAGAAACCATACCCGGCGAATCGCGGGAAAAGTTGACTTTGACATCCTATCACGAAGCTTTTGAGGGAAAAATTCCACCACCGCCTGTCCCACCGGCTGGAGGACCGGATGTCCCAGAAACAGATCCTGAGGAAAATGCTTTGACGCCAGCCAGCCGGACAATGAGCCTGGGCGAACTGGAGCAGATCGCACTGTCGAATAATCCCACCCTGGCTCTGCAACGGGCAGAGGTCGAGAAAGAACGGGGGAACTGGACTCAGGTTGGTCTCTATCCCAACCCAACCGTGGGGTACGTCAACTCCACAACCAGCAGTAATGGTGATACGCAATCAAACGGTATCCTCGTGCAGCAGACATTTATTACCGCTGGCAAACTGGACAAAGCCCGGGCAACTGAAACCTACGGTATCCAGACATCGGAACTCCAGCTGGATGCCCAGCAGATGCGTGTCATTAATGATGTCAGACTGCGTTATTATGATGTGCTCGGAGCGCAGGAACAGTTAAAACTCGTGGAGGAGATTGCGCAGCTTTCAAAACAGACCCTCGATGCGGCTGAGAGGCTTAATAAGGCCGAGCAGGTTCCACGAACAGATTTATTACAGGCCAAAGCACAGTATGCTACAGTCAGGGCTGCACTCACTAACGCACATACCGACTTCGAAACAGCCTGGCAAAAACTCGCTGTGATTGTGGGCTGTCCGGAATTACCGCCCAGTAAGCTCATGAAACCGGAAGATGATTTGCCGGAATTTGATCTGGAGGCGGAATGGCAGCGTCTCTTGTCTGAAAGCCCCCAGTTACTCACGGCGGAAAGCCAGATCGGCGTTGCCCGCGGTCAACTGGCCAGTGCAGAGGCAGCCCCGGTTCCCGATCTAACTTTGCAATTTGTAACTGACTACAATTCAGTCGGAGACTATGCAACCTTTAATACCCTGATGGCACTGCCGCTCCCACTCTTCAATCGCAATCAGGGAGGCATCTATAATGCCGTTTCCGAAGTGAACCGCTCCGAGCGCGAGCTGGAACGGGTGCGACTGGTATTGCGCGATCAGTTGATCTCCTCTTACCGTGATTACATGCTGGCACGCAACCAGGCGGAACAGATGCGTGAGGAAGTGCTGCCCGATCTCAGGGAAGCACTGGAACTGATGATCAAAGGCTATGAGAGTGGCCAATTCAGTTTTCTGGCCGTGCTCAATGCACAGCAGAACAACTTCCAGTCGAATCTGGAGTACATTGATGCTTTGAACCGGGCACATCGATTGTCGGTCGAAATTTCCGGTTTGCAGATGACCGGAGGCTTGAACCCGGCGACGATCGGAACGGCGATTCAGGAGGCTGGCGGCGGCGGAAGATTGCGAGCGGTCCAGCAGCAACTACAGAAACAAAGCAACGCGAATCTGAGTAACTTTGCTCCCGCAGCACTCTAGGTCCACTCGAATTCTTTGAAGTCATCATTGCAGTTCAGCAGCTCCTGAAATCTCCGGTGAGATTCAAGCACAGAATAAGTTCCGATCAGTCAACTGGAAACGCAAATCAGAGGAGTATTCATCGTGAGCGGTGAAACAGGGGGGATTCTTGTCTCAATGCGATTCGTCAGGGATGGCATTGATCTCCTGTTCAACCCGGTCTATACTTAGAATAAGTTAGGCAAACAGGGTTTAATATGTACATGCAGCACATGATCAATATCGTAATGACCGTCCTGGTGATCGTATGCCCCTATCTTCCATGTAGGGATACGTGTCTGGGATCGTGTGCCGCTGCGCAGTCTGAGTCGGCACCCGCTCAGAAGTCTGCAAGTGCAAACTGTTGCCATCACAGAGATTGTGAAGATCAGAAACAGCATTCTGGGAATCAGGAACAGAGTCCAGTCCAACCCCAGTGCCCCCAGGATGGCAAACTGCCAAATTGTTTTTGTGGGGGGGCCGTAATCACGACGATGGTCGACTGTCCCAGTCTGATCGAAGCTGATTCTCTGGCTGAATTTCTCCTTGTCGACCTCAACGACGCCGCGCACATGTCAACCAGGTCCGTCTGTCTGAGGGACAATCCCCATCGAGGCTGCCACTTCCCGCCGTACTCTTCCGGGCGGGAAATCTGTCATTTATCAGCCTCCTATCTGCTCTAAAGCGTCCGACACGAGCATCGTAGATTATCCGTAATTCCGGATGAGTTTGCGGTCATTTCTTGACTTCCGTGTCTGTTTCCAACCGCTTAATTACCTTATTACTAGGCTCCTGCTTCTCAACTATTGAGCAAGAAAGGACATCTCATGAGTCAATCTGTCATAGGTCGACCCTCCGTAAATCCAGATACGTCTGCGCCTGACTCTCCAGCTCCAACTGATCAACGTCCCCACGGACTGGTCTGGAAGCTTGGCCGCTGGTTCCTGGATGGGTTACCCACCATCATCGTCATGTCTGTATTAGTCGCCATCGGTTACTACGGGCATACCCACCATTGGAAAATCCCGACGTTTGCAGAATTCACGGGGCAGGCGAAGCCTGTAGTCAAGGACTGGTGTGAGGAGCACGGGGTTCCTGAATCCAAGTGTGTAATCTGTAACCCTGACTTGATGCCTGCCGGACCCGATTATGGCTGGTGCACTGAGCATGGTGTCAACAACTGCCCGTTGCACCATCCCGATGTTGCTGAACTGAAGAAGACACCAGTGATTTCTGCGGCAACAATGCAACAGGCGGATCGTGCTCTCGCACTGCGAGAACGACCAGATAACAATGCCGCCTGTAAGGTGTATCAGAAACGAATCCAGTTTGCTTCCAATGAGGCGGTTCAGCAGGCTGGCGTCGATGTTGAACTGGTCGACCGGGAGCCGGTGACCGAGTGGGTATCAGGGACAGGCGAAATCCGCTACGACCCGACACGTCTGGCAAACCTGTCTGCACGTGTTCCCGGCACAGCCTGGCGCGTGCTCAAGAATGTGGGAGACCGGGTTCAGGAAGGAGATATTCTCGCGGTCGTTGATGCAGCAGAGGTGGGACGTCTCAAAAGCGATCTGGTGAAAGCGATTGTCGCCGAGAACCTGGCACGTAAAAACTTTGAACGACTGAATGGACTGCGCGGATCGGTCCCCGGGAAAGATATTCTGGCTGCAGAAGCCATTCTGGCTAAAGAGGAGGCTGAAGTTCTGAGTGTTGAACAGTCTCTGGCTAATCTGGGTCTGTCAGTGGATGTGGCTTCGATTGCAAATCTCAACAAGCAGGCCATGATCGATCGCTTACGTTTCCTGGGTTTTCCCGAAAAACTGGCAGAACAGTATCGATCCCAGACCGCTTCGGCCAACCTGATCCCGGTTCGCAGCTCGATGAACGGCGTGGTTACGGAGCGGAATGTGGTTTCCAGTGAGGTCGTCACTCCAGAGCGAACGCTGTTTGAAGTGGCAGACCCCAGCTGGATGTGGCTGATCCTTAATGTCCCCCTGGAAGAGGCCTCATTGATCCAGGTCGGGCAACAGGTCCGGTTTCAACCCAATGGAAGCCGTAAGGAAATTACCGGAAACCTCAGCTGGATCAGCACAGCTGCTGATAAACAGACGCGGATGGTAAAGGTCAGGGCGGAAATCGATAACGCTGACGGGCAGCTGCGTGATGAGACCTTTGGCGCGGGACGCATCATTCTCAGACAGGAAAAACAGGCGGTTGTGATTCCCCGGAGTGCTGTGCACTGGGAGGGCTGCTGTCAGGTGGTCTTTGTTCGTAATAAACACTACTTCGACAGCCCGGAGAGCCCTAAGGTCTTTCAGCTGCGAAATGTTCGAACTGGTTTTGTGAACGGTGATCGCGTGGAAATCATCGCCGGCTTACTTCCCGGAGAGGTGGTCGTGACCCAGGGGAGTGACGTTTTGCGGGCACAACTTCTCAAGAACAGCCTCGGAGAAGGCTGTTGCGCTGAATAGAAGGGAATCGAATTCTTATGCTCAACTGGCTGATTGATTTTTCACTGCGGCACCGTGCCCTGGTCATTTTGTGTACCGTGGTATTTGCAGGCGTCGGGGTGATTTCACTGAAACACCTCGACATTGATGCGTTTCCCGACACGACGCCGGTATTGATTCAGATCAATACGGTAGCGCCGGCGCTTTCACCCGATGAGGTGGAGCGACAGATCACATTCCCGGTGGAACAGGCGATCAGCGGTCTTCCCGGGCTGCAGGACCTGCGCTCGATTTCCAAGTTCGGTCTGTCCCAGGTGGTCGTGATTTTTGAGGATGGTATCGATATTTACTTTGCGCGGCAGCTGATCAGTGAGCGGCTGAGCACGGTACAACTGCCGGAAGGTATTCAGCGACCACAGATGGGACCGGTCTCGACCGGCCTGGGAGAGGTCTTCCATTATGTTTTGACTTATGAAGGAGTCGATTTTTCCCGGCTCCCGGACGAAGAGCGAGTCAAACGACTGACGGAACTGAGAACATTGCACGACTGGGTCGTCAAACCGCAGTTGCGTTCGGTACCCGGCGTCGCTGAGGTCAACAGCTGGGGGGGCTACGAGAAGCAGTACCAGGTGCGCCTCGATCCAGACCAGATCATAAAACATGAACTGACTTTTGACCAGGTGGCACAGGCACTGCGTGATAATAACCAGAACGTAGGCGGGGGGACAATTTCCGATCGCAGCCAGATGCTGCTGGTCCATGGGGTGGGGCGGACCGTCAATCTGGAACAGATCGATAATGTCGTCATCACGTCTCGCGATGGAGTGCCGATCCGCGTCAAAGATGTGGCGGAGGTACAGATCGGGCATGAAATCCGTCGCGGTACAGTAACCGCCAATGGTCACGGAGAGGCGGTACTGGGACTGGGCTTCATGTTGATGGGGGAAAACAGCCACGAGGTGACTCACGCTCTGAAAACCCGCCTGCAGGAAATCCGGGAGACTCTGCCCGCGGGCGTGGAAATCCAGACGGTCTACGATCGTACCGAACTGGTGGACCACGTGATTGAAACCGTGCAGAAGAACCTGTTCGAAGGCGGTCTGCTCGTGGTGGCGGTGCTGTTTATATTCCTGGGGAATCTGCGTGCCGGTCTGATAGTGGCCCTGGCGATTCCTCTTTCGATGCTGTTTGCCTTTTCGGGTATGTTGAAGTTCGGTATCGCAGCGAGCCTGCTCAGCCTGGGGGCGATTGACTTCGGTCTGGTGGTAGACAGTTCCGTGGTGATGATTGAAAACTGTGTTCGCTGCCTGTCACACGGCACCGACGGTCGCAGTCGACTGGAGATCATCCGCGATGCTGCCATCGAAGTCCGCAAACCGACCATGTTCGGCGAGCTGATTATCATGATCGTCTACCTGCCGATCCTGACGCTGGAAGGCGTCGAGGGCAAACTGTTTCGCCCCATGGCATTGACAGTCATTATGGCCCTTGCTGGTTCTATGGTGCTCTCACTGACACTGATGCCTGTGCTAGCCAGCCTGTTCCTCCCGAAAAATCTCAAGGACAAAGAACCGCTGCTGATCCGCGTGCTGAAATGGCTGTATGCACCGGTGCTGCGGTTCACCATGCACCACAAAGCAGCAGTGATCGGTTTTGCATTCACAATCCTGTTTGTGGCCTTTGGCTTGATTGCCCCCAACCTGGGAACGGAATTTGTGCCGCGTCTCTCGGAAGGGGCCGTCGTGATCAATGTGGTACGCCTGGCAGGCACCGATCTGGAAGAAACAATCCGCTACAACACCCGGATGGAGAAAGTGCTGCTGGAGAAGTTCCCGGACGAGATCGTGCATGTCTGGAGCCGCGTCGGAATGGCGGAAGTCGCTACAGACCCCATGGGGACAGAATTGACCGACCTGTTCGTCACGCTGCGTCCCCGAAGTGGGTGGACGCGTGCCGACACGCAGGAAGAACTGACGATTCTGATTCAGGAAGAACTCCGCGATCTGCCTGGCCCGCGTCTGGCGATGACTCAGCCCATCGAGATGCGGATGAACGAAATGATCTCCGGGGTCCGTTCAGACGTGGCTGCGATTCTCTACGGGGACGACCTGGACCTGATGGTCTCCAAAGCCTCTGAAATTGAGCAGGTGCTCAAATCAATTAAAGGGGCTGCCGACGTGAAAGTGGAGCAGGTCACCGGTCAGCCGGTGCTGGAAATCAACATCGACCAGGATGAAATCGCCCGTTACGGCATTCCGGCACGGACCGTGCTCGACCTGGTGGAATCATTGGGCAGCAAGCATGTGGGAGAGGTCTATGAAGGACAACTTCGATTTCCGTTGATTATCCGTCTTCCCGAGCAGGCACGGACGGACCCGGAGGCAATCGGCTCGATTCTTGTCGCCACTCCTCAAGGAGAGCAGATTCCCCTGTCGCGACTTGCTGACATTGAGATCGTGGAAGGCCCGAATACCATCAAGCGGGAATGGTATCAGAGGCGAATCACGATCGAGGCGAATGTCCGCGGTCGCGACATGGGGAGCTTTGTCGCGGAAGCACAGCGGAAAGTCGATGAGCAGATTACCCTGCCAGCCGGACGTTACCACATCGAATGGGGTGGACAGTTCGAGAACCTGCAGCGTGCCCAGGCCCGCCTGATGATTGTGGTGCCGGTCGCGATGCTGCTGATTTTCGGCCTGCTGTACATGACTTACAATAACCTGATCGATTCGATTCGCGTCTTTACCGGCGTCCCCTTCGCCTGGATCGGGGGGATCTTTGCGCTCTGGATCAGAGACATGCCGTTTTCGATTTCCGCGGCCGTGGGTTTCATTGCCCTCTCCGGTGTCGCGGTACTGGATGACATGCTTCTGGTCTCAACCATCCGTCGACTGCGTCGCAGGGGCAGTTCGCTCAATGAAGCTGTCGAGGAGGCAGCCATGACCCGTCTGCGTCCGATCCTGATGACCACGCTGGTGGCCAGCCTCGGCTTCTTTCCCATGGCTTTCAATACCGGCATGGGAGCGGAAGTGCAACGGCCCCTGGCCACAGTTGTGATAGGTGGCGTCTGCAGTGCCACGATTATGAGTCTGCTCGTCTTACGTGTGCTGTACGTGGTCTTCAATCTGCCCGGCAGTCGCAACGAGGATGAGGGAGACGATGACAATACTACAGAACCAACGCAACCGAATAATCCGGATTCCAGGCATGTGCCGGAAACGGCTTCGGTTTAATTTTACTGGTCAATGTACCATCAAAGGAGAAAAAATGACTGACGTATCATGGACTCGGTGCCTGGCAATCCCAGCGATTGTGTGTGGACTTCTGGTGATCACGGGGTGTGCGAAAAGTGGAGAGGAAGCCGCTCCCGTGGCCAAGGCCGAAGAAGAACATCATGAGCATGGCGAAGAAGGGCACGATCATGGACACGAACACGGAGAAGAGGGGCATAATCTGCACGGATTCTGGTGTGCTGAGCATGGCGTTCCCGAGGAAATCTGTGCCCAGTGTAATACCAAACTCGCCGCGGATTACCAGAAGAAAGGGGACTGGTGCGAGGAGCATAAACGCCCCGATTCGCAGTGCTTCATCCATCATCCCGAACTGGAAGAAAAATTCATTGCCCAGTACGAGGCCAAGTTCGGTGAAAAACCGCCCGCACGTAAGGATAAATAAGATCCGCGAGCAGAGAAAAGCGGAATCACAGTCGATTAGCAGCCAGGTAACCCGCCCGAATTCAAGCGGGTTGCCTGTTCTGTTTTACGCTGTCGCACTGCTGATCTGTTCCTTGATGACTGGCTGCCAGAATGCCGCTTCAGATCCGTCTTACTCCAGTTTGCCTGAGGTTACTGATTCGAATTTTCAACAGTCGGTCCTGGAGGAGGATCAGCCAGTGCTGGTGGAATTCTGGGCTCCCTGGTGCCGCCCCTGTATCGAGATGATCCCCCTCCTGGAAGAGGTGTCAGAACAATTTGCGGGACGCGTGAAGATTCTCAGAATGCGCATCGACGAGAACCCGGCTACTGCTGCCAAATATGAAATCGACGCGCCCCCCGCGTTCCTTCTCTTTAACGAGGGGAAGGTCTTCAATCGCCGACTCGGGAAACAAACACAAGCACAACTGACGAGACTCATAGAGAAAGTCTGCGCAGAAACTGCCTCGACTACTGAAAAATGATTCACCTGGCAGCAATTCCCGGATCACAACAGCTGAGGAACAATAAAAATGTCGAAAACGACTTTGTTTTAGACACGGGTCACCGCAGTGGTTACGGTCAAAAATAATCTATGCCTGGAATGGTTTCAGGTTGCTCCAGATGGGAAATCTCGGTTTATGAGTCAGGAAACAAACGAACTTGTCTTCAAAATCCAGGATATGGATTGTGCCGAGGAAGTCACCATTTTAAAAAAGGTAATCGGTCCCCTGGTGGGAGGTGAAGAACACCTGTTCTTTGATATCCTTAATCGCAGGATGACGATCACCTCCAACGAGCAGACGGTTTCCCGGGACGAAATCATCGTCGCCGTTAAGCAGACCGGCATGCGGGCTGAGCCCTGGGATGCTGAGAAAAAAACAGACTCTGCTTCCTTCTGGTCGCGTCACGGAAGAACCGTGGTTACCAGTCTCAGTGGTGCCATGCTGGGCACCGCATTCCTGACACACGTATTTCTAGCAGACAGCTTCGGAGCCGCCCTGGGAGCGGAAGAAGCCGCCAAAGGGATAATTCCACTACCGGTCCGCATTCAGTATCTGGTGGCAATCGTCACCGGAATCTGGTTCGTGCTGCCCAAAGCCTGGTTCGCTCTGAAACGTTTACGCCCCGACATGAATCTGCTGATGTGCGTGGCGGTGATCGGTGCACTGCTCATTGATGAGTGGTTTGAAGCTGCTGCGGTGGCATTCCTGTTCGCTCTTTCTCAACTGCTCGAAGCCTGGAGTGTCGGCAGGGCACGCAGGGCGGTCGCCGCACTCATGGATCTCTCCCCCACTATTGCCCATGTGCGTGATGCAGACGGAAATGAAAATACAGTCCCGGCGGAATCCGTCTCGGTCGGTACCACATTTCTGATTCGTCCCGGTGAAAAAGTTCCACTGGATGGCACAGTGCTCAAAGGCACTAGTGAAGTCAATCAGGCACCGATCACTGGTGAATCGGTGCCCGTCGATAAACAGGCAGCAGACGAACTGTTTGCTGGCACGATCAATGGAGATGGACTCCTTGAAGCTGAATGTACCAAGCCGGCGGAAAATACAGTCCTGGCACAGATTATCCGTATGGTGGGAGAAGCCCAGTCCCGCCGCTCTCCTTCTGAACTCTGGGTGGAGAAATTCGCCAGAGTCTACACGCCCATCGTGATGGCACTCGCGCTGCTGGTTCTCCTCGGCCTCCCAGTGCTCCTTCAGGTCAGCTGGCACAATGCCATGTATCGTGCTCTGCTGCTGCTGGTCATCGCCTGCCCCTGTGCTTTGGTGATATCCACTCCGGTCAGTATCGTCGCTGCCCTGGCGGCAGCCGCCCGCAACGGTGTGCTTATCAAAGGAGGCGTGTTTGTGGAAACGCCCTCCCGTCTGCGGGCACTCGCATTAGACAAAACCGGAACACTAACTCGGGGGAAGCCGGTCGTCACGAAAATCGTTCCCCTCAATGGCCATGCCGAATCGGAACTGTTGGAACGGGCAGCCGCCCTGGAATCGCACAGTAATCATCCCCTCGCGCTGGCCATCCTGGAAGCGGCGGAGGAACAGCAGATCGTATATGAAATGGCCGACAACTATCAGATCATCCAGGGAAAAGGAGCCACCGGGACTTTGAAAGGCCGAGAGTTCTGGCTGGGATCACATCGCTACCTGGAAGAACGGATCGAAGATACTTCCGCAGTCCACGAGCAGCTGGAAGTTCTCTCCAATAGCGGTCAGACCGTGGTGGTAGTTGGAGATGAATCGCATGTCTGCGGCTTCATCGCCTTAGCAGATCGCGTGCGGGAGACTTCAGCTGAAGTCATTCGCGAGCTGCACGCATCCGGAATCGAAGAGCTCGTCATGCTCACTGGAGACAACCAGGGTACCGCCCGCGCCGTTGCTGACGAAGTCGGCATGGATCAGGTATATGCAGAGCTGTTGCCGGAAGACAAGCTCCGCATCATTGAAACACTCGTCGATGATTACGAGCATGTCGCCATGGTGGGAGACGGTGTCAACGATGCCCCGGCGATGGGACGCTCCAGCCTGGGCATTGCCATGGGAGCCGCAGGCAGTGATGTCGCCATCGAATCGGCAGACATCGCCCTGATGACCGATGACCTGACAAAAATCCCGTGGCTGATCGGTCATTCCCATAAGGCTCTGGGCATTATACGTCAGAACATCATCTTCGCTCTGAGCATCAAGGTCCTGTTCGTGATTCTGATGGTCTTGAACCACGCCTCGCTCTGGGCCGCCATCGCCGCCGACATGGGCGCGTCCCTGCTTGTCATTTTCAACGGCCTGCGACTGCTTCAGCTTCCCGCAGAAAACAAACAGTCCAACTGAATTCCGGTCTCCTGTCAGTGGGGGTGGTTGCTGCGACTGGTAAAGCTTCCATCCGGTGTCTCTTTACTGGTAATCGCGTTAGAAATCTGATCGAGCTGTTTGCGATAGATCTCATCAGCAAAGCCAGCGTCTGAATATGTCGTTGCTACGATCTCTGCGGCTGCAGTCAGAAAGTCACAGGGGAAAAGTTCCCCTTGCAGGTCATATGCTCACGGAGAATCTCTCCTGATCGAGAGCGGTATGGTTGCAGCATCTTAGCAGTTGGTCTATTATATTCGAAATATCGAATATGCGAATACTGACTAATTAAACAGGGACGCCATGCTGGAAACACAGGCAGCAGCAGAAGTATTAAAGGCCTTTTCCCATCCCACAAGACTGTCCATCCTGCAGGAACTGCTGGCAGGTCCTAAATGTGTAACGGACATGGAAGAGCTGTTACCGGCACGACAGGCAAACATCTCACAGCATCTGGGTGTGCTGCGGCATGCAAAGCTGGTTGATTATGCCCAGGACGGCGCACTCCGCTGCTATTATCTGTCTCGTCCTCGACTGGTCAAAGACATGTTGGCGTTAGTCGGCCGAGACGAGCCTATCGTAAAACGGACACCTGAAGAAATTCAGGCCCATAAATCGCGACTGGAAAAAGCCCGCCAGCGGGAAAAAAGTGCAAAGTCCTCAGGAAACACTCGTCAGCAGGCGACACAATGAAAGAGCAGATCTATCTGGATTTCAACGCAACGACACCCCTGGCAGATCAGGTTGCCGAGGCGATGAAGCCATATCTGCGCGAGGCACACGGTAATCCATCCAGCCTGCATTGGGCAGGTTTCCCGGCTCGTGATGCGATTGAAAAAGCCCGTTCACAGGTCGCGTCGCTGTTAAGCTGTGATGCGACGGAAATTGTGTTTACTTCCGGCGGAAGTGAGGCTAATAACCAGGCGTTGAAAGGAATCTATTTCGCGAGAAATTCTGATATTTCAGCTCCTCACTTTATAACCAGTCAGATCGAACATCCAGCGATACTTGAGCCCTGCCATTTTCTGCAGTCATTGGGGGCTGAGCTGACCTGTGTACCCGTTGACGGTCAGGGGCTGGTCGATCCGGTCGACGTACGACGGGCGATCCGAAAAAACACGGTTCTGATTTCAGTCATGCACGCGAACAATGAAGTCGGCACAATCCAGCCGATTGAAGAGATTGCAGCAATCGCCAGGGAAAATGGAATCCCCTGTCACACAGACGCCGCTCAGTCAGTCGGAAAGATTCCGGTCGACGTGGATGCACTGGGCGTCGATTTGCTGACTGTTGCTGGACACAAGCTCTATGGGCCCAAGGGAGTGGGAGCGTTGTATGTAAGCGAAGGGTTAGAGCTGGAGCCACTCATGCATGGAGCAGGGCATGAAGCCGGTCGCCGAGCCGGGACAGAAAATATTCTGGAGATCGTCGGACTGGGAACTGCCTGCGATCTCGCCCGGCAGGCCCTGGAGCAAACACAGAGCAGGGAACTCCGCGATGATTTCTGGCAGAAGCTGAAGTCCGCATTCGGTGATAATGTTGTGCTGAATGGCCATCCGGAACTCCATTTGCCGAACACACTCAACGTCAGTTTCCCTGGTCATATCGGGGGAGAAATATTAGCTCGACTCCCCTGGCTGGCAGCATCCACAGGTTCAGCCTGTCACGCAGGGAGCGTGGAGATCAGCCCGGTACTGGCAGCGATGGGAGTCTCACAAGAGATCGGTCTGGGGGCCGTCCGATTCAGCCTGGGACGCACTACCACTCAAGCCGAAATTGATCAAGTCCTGGAAGGGCTGATCCAGATCATGGCCAAGAGTGCAGAACAATAAGATTTAGACCTGTATTTACCATAATGAATAAGAAAGGATAATGAATTCAATGAATGCTATGAAACCGTTACAGCTGGCTCTGTTCACCGCAGGATTACTCGTGAACACATTGAGCGGCGCAGAGCCTACCGATGATTCGCTGGCGACAGTCAAAAAAAATGTAGAGAAGGACAAAGCGGTCCTCGTGGACGTGCGTGAGAAGGGGGAGTGGGACAATGGTCACATCGCAGGTGCGACCTTTCTTCCACTTAGTGAATTGCGTAATGGAATCTCTAAATCTGCATTAGCAAAGAGGATTTCCAAAGATCAGATCATCTATACGCATTGTGCCGTCGGGATTCGCTCCTGCAGAGCAGCGGACTACCTGTTGAAACACGGCTACGACGTGCGTCCACTCAAACCTGGCTATAAGGATCTGGTTGCGGCCGGATTTAAGAAGGCCAAAGAATAACCGGTCTGATAAATCTATTCGAGGAGACTGTCATGGCAAGCTATCTGGTCATTCTCAATGGACCACCCTATGGCAACGAGCATTCTTACAATGGTCTCCGGCTTGCCGGCAGTCTCGTTCGGAAGGCGGGAAACGAGGTGAAAGTCTTTCTCCTGGGAGATGCTGCAGCGTGTGCCAGGTCAGGTCAGAAAGTCCCGCAGGGATACTACAATCTGGAACTCATGTTGCAGCAGTTTCATAAGCATGGGGGAGAGGTAGGTGTCTGTGCATCCTGCATGGATGCACGGGCCGTCACCGAGGATGAACTCATCAAAGGTTGTCAGCGCAGCAGTCTGGACGAACTTACGAACTGGACCATGGACGCCGACAAGGTACTCGTTTTCTAAGTCAGCACAATCTATTTTTGACAGCCTCTCTCCCGAAATTCGCAACTCACCGGAATTCTTTTTCTCAGCGAGTCAACTAATGGATAATGTAGAGCCTACAACAGTGGTCATCGTCAGACTGGCCTGTTTCCTGTCGATCCTGATCGGGATGGCGGTCTGGGAGCTGTTTGTACCTCGACGAAAGTTGGTGGCTGGCAAGCCCTGGCGCTGGACCAGTAATCTCAGCCTGGTGGTACTGAATGGAACGCTGGTTCGAATCTTCATTCCAGTTACGGCTGTCGCGGCAGCAATGTATGCTGGTGACCATGAATACGGTCTGTTTTACATCGTCGACTGGCCGTTCTGGCTGGAGGTCTTGCTGGCCCTGATTGCCTTCGGCCTGGCAATCTATCTTCAGCATGTGATGTTCCACGCCGTGCCCCTGTTCTGGCGTCTGCACATGGCACATCATGCGGACCTGGACTTTGATGTGACCACCGGACTGCGATTTCATACCCTGGAAATTCTGCTCTCATCCCTGATTAAATTGTCCGTAGTGCTGGTACTCGGCCCACCCGTCATTGCGGTCGTTGCCTTTGAAATTCTGCTGAACGCAACCAGCATGTTCAACCACAGTAATATAAAATTACCGAAACAGTTTGATCGGTTATTGAGGTGGTTCGTCGTCACTCCCGACATGCATCGGGTGCACCACTCGGTCATCCACCGAGAGACAAACAGTAACTTCGGTTTTAATCTGCCGTGGTGGGATTACCTTTTAGGAACCTACCGTCCGCAACCGCAAGAGGGCCATGAACTGATGGAAGTCGGCGTGACGACTTTCACCGATGAACGGCAGGTTGACCGCCTGCCAGGCATGTTGCTGCTGCCCTTTCACCGTGGTACATCAGGTCTGTTGCACACAGACAAGGCGGGACACAGTCAACCAACTGGTGACAGGAATCCGGAACGTGGTTTGTCGGATGACAATTCTAGAGGAGCCCTTGATGATAAGGAGATAAGAAGCGTTTCCTGACAGGCACTATACCACGGTCCCACAGGATATGCTGAATGAGGCTGTATTATGGTTGGGTGATGAGCTTGGTGTAAAAGATATTTTTAATGAGCAGAAGAAATCTGTTGGGTAGAGCCAAAGGAGGCTACGAAACTGTCCGCAGCCTCACGATATATCGGCTTGATTCGCTCGTTTTTCTCGGGGAGCGAGGCAGGGCCGGCAAAGAGGGAATCAGACCACTTGCCACATGGGCGGCGCAGTCCAACTCCGGCAGGTGTGGCATCCCCCCACCAGTTAAGATGCGTGGCTTACAGGATCTGGGCAAATTTATGTAAGTGGATTGCAAAAAGACACCTTGCTTTGGGAGCAAGAGGTCGCACGTTCGAATCGTGTCGCCCCGACTTTTAAACCCTTTCTGATAATGGGTTTATGGAATCGGAAAATGGTCCACTACCTACTGATCGGTAGTGGTCCAGTACGTGGTCCGTTATTCTGTGATTTTCTGTGTAAGATTACACCCTCTGAGACGCCCAGAATCGCTTCTCTAGCTCCTCGATCCCAACCGTAGGCATTCTCTCGCATTCTGCCCCTAAAACGCTCCTGAAGGCCTCTCAGGAGGCACATCGGTGATGAGCACCTCTGACGCCAGAAAAGATTTGACTGTCTGGTCACAGTAGGCGAAATTGAACATGTCTGTTCAGTGCGTATATTCTTAAATGCCCTGGACTCAGTTTTTAGTGCACTCTGCGCGATCGTAATTGCGCGTGATTTTCAGAGAATGATGGGATGAATCGCTAAGGGTCGGTCAGTTGTAACTGTATATCATGTTTGTTACTGTTATACGTCTGCATACGTGTGTTCCCCACCATTTCAAAATAACTTAGGTAAATGTCACCAACAGATGAGTATCTGTTGGTGGAATAGGTTGCGGAGCTGCTGGGAGTTTCGGCGAATACCAAACAGGCGTGGGCTGCTTCCGCAAAACTGCAGGAATATCGCCTCCGGTCAACAACTACTGACTCCTCAATAAGACAGATTTTGAAAAACTGGAGACTCAGGTCACCAATCCTCGACCAGTCAGGTCACAAGAACGAAAAGCAAAGTAGCCACATGGTCCGATTGGAAGAAATCACGAAGGACGCGACCGTTAAAGGCATTCTCGCCAATGCGGCTGTGAAGATCATCGACGCGAAGCTGATCGGCTCAAATGCGTTGAAGGTTGTCTACGAAGCACCCGATGGGGCGACTGATCAAGAAATCCTGTACCGTGATCGCGAGCCAACATTGGAACTTGTTGAATCTGGTCGACCGTGGAGCTTCACTGGGGATGGCAATCTCTTTCGTCTCGCCTCCGAGGCGTTGCGTATCCAGCTTGCGTATCTTTTTGACCCGGTGCTAGCGGTTCACTCTTCACTGGTCGAACCGTTACCGCATCAGATTACCGCGGTTTATGAAGAGATGCTAACGCGGCAGCCTCTGCGTTTTTTGCTTGCCGATGATCCTGGAGCAGGAAAGACGATCATGGCCGGCCTACTGATCAAAGAGCTGATCGTTCGCGGCGACCTCAAACGCTGTATGATCGTTGCACCGGGGAATCTAGTCGAGCAATGGCAAGACGAACTCAGCGACAAGTTCCAACTACCTTTCGAAATCATGACTAACGACAAGTTCGAGTCGGCCTACAGCGGCAACTGGTTTTTGGAAAACGACTTGGTTATTTGCCGCCTCGACAAGCTTAGCCGAAATGAGTCAATTCAGGACAAACTAAAGGTTACGGACTGGGATCTGATTGTCGTTGACGAAGCTCATAAGATGTCCGCTTCTCTATTTGGTGGTGAGGTTAAGGAAACCAAACGGCACAAGCTCGGGTTACTCCTACGAGAATTGACAAGGCACTTCCTGCTGATGTCCGCCACTCCTCACAACGGCAAGGAAGAAGATTTTCAGTTGTTTATGCGGCTACTCGACAGTGATCGTTTCGAAGGTTCATACGATCCAGCACGTCACAGTTGTGACGCCAGCGACATGATGCGGAGGATGGTGAAAGAAGATCTGCTGAAGTTCGACGAAACACGACTATTCCCGGAACGAAAAGCTTATACTGTCGATTACAAGTTGAGCGATACCGAAGAAACCCTGTATGCGGAAGTGACAGAGTATGTTCGCAAGGAGTTTGACCGTGCGAAGGCTCTTGAAAATGATGGGCGAAAAGGAACGGTCGGCTTTGCGTTGACGATTCTTCAAAGACGTCTCGCATCGTCACCTGAAGCAATCTTCCAGTCGCTGCGCCGTCGGCGCGAGCGTCTCGAAAGTCGTCGCGAGGAGGTTAAGTTGCTGAAACGCGGAGGGGCGGCACAGATCGATTTTGATAAGAGTCTGCCATTACTCGAATCAGACGATGACGTTGAAGATTTCGAGGATCGACCAGGAGAAGAATTCGAGGATGCAGAGGAGAACATCCTCGATCAGGCGACCGCAGCGCAAACCATCTCTGAACTCGAATTGGAAATTGAACGACTCAAAGAGCTGGAAAATTTAGCAGGTGCCGTTCGCAGCAGCGGGAAAGATAAGAAGTGGGAGCAATTATCCTCGCTGCTTCAAGAAAATGAGCACATGTTTGATGAGCATGGGAATCGTCGTAAGCTAGTAATTTTCACTGAACATCGTGACACACTAGGCTATCTGCAAGATCGAATCACGAATTTGTTGGGAATACCGGAAGCTGTGGTAACGATCAGCGGCGGCATGCTGCGCGAATATCGCAAGGATGCTCAGGATCGATTCACACAAGACAAAGAAACGTTGGTCATGATCGCCACAGATGCTGCTGGGGAAGGTATCAACCTGCAGCAAGCACACTTAATGGTCAACTACGACCTGCCGTGGAACCCGAACCGACTGGAGCAGCGATTCGGACGAATCCACCGTATAGGACAAACTAAGGTTTGCCATCTTTGGAATCTTGTTGCCGGTGACACTCGCGAAGGTGATGTCTTTCGTAGACTACTCGAAAAGCTCGATGTAGAGCGCGACGCGTTAGGTGGAGCCGTCTTCGATGTACTCGGAAAGGCTATCGAGGGTCGTCGGCTACGTGACCTTCTCCAGGAAGCAATTCTGTATGGCAACCAGCCGGATGTCAAAGCCAAGCTGAAGGAAAAGGTCGAAGGCGCACTAGATCATGCTCGTTTGCGGGAACTGATCGAGGACCGCTCACTGGAACATGAGTCGATGGACACTTCGCGAGTGCGAGAAATTCGAGCCAAGATGGAACGCGCGAACGCGAGGCGATTGCAGCCTTACTTCATCGCTTCGTTCTTCCGCGACGCGTTTGCGCATCTAGGCGGAAAGCTAAAGGAGCGAGAGAACAAGAGGTTTGAAATCTCGCACGTGCCAGCGGATATTCGCAACCGGGACCGGCAAATTGGAACTCGCAATAAAGTGCAACGAAAGTACGAACGGATCACGTTCGACAAGTCTCTCATCAATGTCGAAGGTCAGCGGCAGGCCGCCTTCGTCTGTCCAGGACATCCGCTACTCGACACCTGCATCGACCTGATCTTGGAGAGATACCGCGATCTGCTTAAGCAAGGTGCGATTCTCATCGATGAAACTAATTCATCCGAGGATGTTAGCGCCTTGTTCTACCTTGAGCACACGATTCAGGATGGTCGGATAACAGGAAACGGTGTTCGTCGTGCCGTCAGCCGTCAGTTACAGTTCGTAGCAATCGATCGCCAAGACAATGTCCATTCTGCCGGATATGCGCCATACCTTGATTACCGACCGGCGACAGAAGAGGAGGGCAACGCTATCCAGCCGCTTCTCGACGAGGAATGGCTGACGCGAGATATGGAAGAGCTGGCGATTGAGTACGCCATCTCCGAACTTGTTCCTCGCCATGTCCGGGAAATGCGTGGACAAAAAGACGCGCTGATCGACAAAACAAAGCGGGCCGTCACTGAACGGCTCACAAAGGAATACATGCACTGGGATAACCGGGCGCAGCAACTAAAAGCTCAAGAAGAAGCGGGTAAGACTCCTAGGCTGAATTCTCGAAGGGCCGAGCAACGAGCCGATGACTTGCAGGCACGGCTGAAGAAACGACTGGATGAACTGGAACAAGAAAAGCAACTTTCTCCTAAAGCTCCAATAGTCGTGGGGGGAGCTCTAGTCGTTTCGGCTGAAAAGCTGCGAAAGCTTAGCGGCTTGCCAGAGATATCGGAAACGATTCAAACCCGCGAAACGAAACGAGTCGAGGGAGTCGCTATGAAAGCGGTCATGGATGCTGAAGCAGCATTAGGCCACTCCCCGCATGATATCAGCAAGGATAACCGCGGTTACGACATTGAATCCGTCGATGGACAAACCGGGCGATTGCGGTTCATAGAAGTGAAGGGGCGTGTTGTTGGGGCCGACACAGTGACGATCACGCGCAACGAAATTGTCACTGGAATTAACTCCTCAACGAGTTTCATTCTGGCAATCGTCCAGGTTGATGGCGAGAAGGCGTTACCCCCTCTCTATGTGCGAACTCCGTTTGAACGCGAACCTGACTTTGATATCACAAGCGTTAACTATAAGCTGAATGAGATGCTTCAGCGGGGAGCCCCACCCGCATGAGTGGAGTCCAATAAATGATGCACGAGTCAAAAAGCGGATCACCGCCGGATTACTTCTATGGCATCCGTGACAAAGCACGCGGTCGTTGGGAACAGCTGGAAGCCGATCCGGAGCTGGCCGCTCCTTGGCACCAGCTGTTCAAACAAGTGCAGAGTCCACGCCACATTGTCTCAGAATTACTTCAGAACGCTGATGATGCCGGGGCAACGGAAGCCGATGTAAAAATCGTCGATGGAAAGTTTGTCTTTTGCCACAATGGTAACGACTTCACAAACGACGAATTCGCCTCACTCTGTCGCTTTGGCTACTCCAATAAGCGGAGTCTCCACACGATTGGTTTTCGGGGAATTGGCTTCAAGAGTATATTCAGCCTGGGAGACGAAGTTCAGCTTCGCACACCAACGCTTTCGGTATCATTTTTTCGTGAACGGTTCTCCGAACCTGTGTGGATCAATGATGACCCAACCCTTGATACACAGGTCAGTGTCACGATCAAAGATCAATTTCGTCAAAAGGAAATAGAAAAAAATCTCGCTGACTGGTTGGCAAGTCCGGCGTCGCTGCTGTTCTTTGATTCCATTAGGCGGCTGCGTGTTGGTGACCATGAAGTTCGCTGGGATTCTGCCGGTGACGGACCAGTACAGGGTTCGATATGGATGACGTGTTCGGCGGAGCCGGATAGGAAGTACCTTCTAATTCGCTCCCAGAATGAACCATTTCCTCCCGAGGCCGTCGAGGAAATCCGACAGGAGAGGATGATTTCCTCGGATGATGATGCAGCGTTTCCGCCCTGTCGCGTCGAGATTGTTCTCGGAATGGAAGGTCGGTTGTTCGTAATTCTGCCGACCGGTGTAAAAACCGAATTGCCGTTCGCTTGCAATGCGCCCTTCATTCAAGACCCAGCACGTGTAAAGATCAAAGACCCGGAGATTTCGCCGACGAACCGATGGCTATTGAAGCGTGCCGGCGAACTCGCCGCTCAGTCAATGCTACAGTGGCTGAGTCGGAGTGATCTTCCAGCGTCGGATCGCTGCCAGGCGTATAAACTTCTTTCAGACGTGGACCGAGAAGATAGCACGATTGAGGGCTGTTGTGGGACAATTGTGGAAGAGGCCCTTGGCGATGTGATTGAGGACCGAGAAGTCTTGTTGACCGAAAATGAAACGATTGTCCAATCCGATCATTGCGTTGACGTCCCTAGCCGGTTGCTCTCGATTTGGACGGTGGAGCAGGTGTCTGCGTTCTTTGACCAGACTTCACGGCCGTTGCTTTCCCGCCACATTGCAGAAGATGACCGCAAAAAGTTGATGAATTGGAATCTCGTCAAAGAGATAGACAAGCATCACATTCTGAACGTGCTCAAAAACAAGCATCTTCCTCGTCCTGAATCTTGGCGGCAATTACTGTTGCTATGGGCATACGTCTCCTATTACGTCTGCAAGTCTAACTACAATTGGAAGTCTTGGCGTAGTATTCGTATAGTACCCGTTCAAAGTAAAGATGTCCTCTACTCGGCTGATGAAGTTGTGCGGCTGGGCAAGAAGAGGCTTTTGCATTCGGAAGATGACTGGGGTTTTCTGTCACAATATCTGCTCGTTATTAATCAGAACTGGCCACGTTATCTTGCTGAGCAACGTCGCAAGGCTGATGAAGAGAAAGACGAAAGCCTGCTATCAGCCTGGGAAAAAGCACAGCGTGTTCTAGAAGCTCTCGATCTCGACGACTCCAGTGACGTGAGTCGAGTCGTCGCGGCTGTATCCGAAAAGGCGTTCGCAAACGACAAATACCCGATCGAAGATTGCATTCGAATCGCGCAGATTGCTGCGAAGCTCGGTGCGACGGTCACGGATCAGTTTCAGTTCGTCACTCAGGATGAGCTGCGAACAACGGTCGCTAAGACCATCCTAGTCGATCTTGACGGGCAGCTTGATCTGTTTGTTGATGAACAGTGGTATGAGTGGCATGTCCTAAATGACGATTATAGTCAGTACTTTGTCTCTTGCTCCCAGCTTGAATGGGAGCAGTGGGTTGCAAGCAGCAAAAGTAAACTGCTCGGCTTTGTTCCACTGGAGAACTTTGTGCAGAAAGTCTATAGCCGCAGCAAGCTCAAAGCTCTTCTGAGGCAGCGGGGAATCACAACCGAGCCTGGGTACCAATACGTAACGCACGATTTCATCGTTGAAGATTGGGATTTCAACGAGTCCCACTGGAATGGATGGGAGCAGTCAGCCAGCCAGGATTCGACATACTGGTCAAAACTGTTGTTGCGGATTCTCAGGAATCCAGATTTATACTCGGGTAAAGCGACTTCAGCCAAGGTTCAGCAGATTGCAACCACAGGCAGACGGCGATCCATCATCCACGAGCCTGTCCCCTCGACCTGGCTGACTCGCTTCAGAGACCTGCCGTGCCTGATTGATACTCGTGGCCAGTGTCATAAGCCTGCTGAATTACTGCGTCGTACTCCGGATACGGAACCGTTACTCGACGTCGAGTTGTTCGTAAGAGCGGAAGATGACAATGAGCACACTCGTCCACTGCTCAAGCTGTTGGGTGTCGGCGACTCGCCTCCCGGCCCCGATCGGCTTCTGGACCGACTGCGTGCGCTGGCAGGTGAGGATGATGTTCCCGTCTACGAACTCGAAAAGTGGTATCACCGGCTCGATCAGCTTTTTCAGAAGTGCTCGACGGCCGAATCGATAACAGTTAGGGATGCTTTTACCAGCGATTCATTGATTCTTTCACAGGACGGGAACTGGTACAGCAAAGCCGAAGTTTTTCTGAACTCCGCGGAAGACGATGTACCGGATGTGCCGCTGGTACATCCATCAGTTCGACACTTGACGCTGTGGCAGAAGATCGGTGTGGCAGAGCGACCAACCGCCGATCTCGCCATTGAATGGCTTAAGGAACTCCCCTCAGGAAACAAGCTGAGTGCGGATGAGCTACGACGAGTTCGCAACTTATTACCGCGATTCCCGCTGAAGATTTGGGAAGAGTGCGGGCACTGGTTGAGCCTTGACGGGATTTGGGTAGATGTTAAGTCCCTGAAATACTCGCTGACGATGCAGTCGCTCGTTGCGTGGAGACATCTTTTTCAACCAGTGAAACAAAACACGGCCGACCTGCAACGGCTGGATGCGGAAATGTGCCAGCAGCCGCCATTCAGCGAGTTGCCTACCTTATCCAGTAGAATCGAAGACCGGTGTTTTGAAGGCTTGTTTGATCTGGAGGTACCCGTCGCAAAACCGTGGATGCTGTCTCTGGGAAATGGGATCGCCCGGATCGAACTTGACGAGCCCGAATATCAAGAGACTGTCCGCCGGCTTGGATCTCGGTTGGCCAGCTCGCTCTGGCAGGTCACATCTGGGCTCGAATCGGTGCCATATATTGATGGCACTCCTGCCGGTACCGCTCGCCCAATTCAAGTCCTGTGGAAGGATGACCGTCTGTATGTCGACGATCGACCCTTAGCTCAGTTATTCAAGGCAATCACTCAGGAACTGTCCCGCATGTTTGACCGCGGGGACATCGGTGACGCAATCCGAGCGTGCGTGGAACGAAGCCCCGATTTTATCCAGGACTATCTCGAGGAAAATTTTCGGTTATCACCTCCGGATTCCGACAAAACCACCGAGGCTGAGGACGCTGCCTATCATGCATCATCCGGTGAGCAGCTCACAGATTCCGATCTGGAAAATTACCATAACACAGTGGAGGACATCGATCTAGAATCCGGCGTCGATGATATGGGTGGTGCCGAAAGTGAGGCTGACGATCCTTCTGACGACGGTGATGAGAGTGTCGACGGCATGATGGACGATGGCACTAGCGATGTTGCCGATGAATCTAATGGCGAACATAGCAACTTCGACGAAGATAAAGCACAAGACACGCGGCAGCAAAAGTCGTCGCCACCACGAAAGCCCCCCAAGCCGAGTTTGATCGAGCTGATGGCCGCAGAAGCGGGTTTCTCGAAGGAAGGAACGGATCGCTACTTTCATCCCGATGGCAGCTGGCTACAGAAGGCTAATGGCAGCACATTCCCGTGGGAACATTATTCTGGTGATGGCCGCCTGGTCCAAAACTACTGGGTAAAAGATTGTTGCATCGAACGAGAGCCACTGCAACTGGACGCCGTTGTCTGGAATCTTTGCGAGCGTCAGCCCAATTCCTTTTCGATCGTACTTCGCGGTCTGAATGATAAGGCCGTCATATATTCCGGTACGGAGCTATTGCGGCTTCGTTCGCAGAATCAGCTGACCTTACACCCCGCCAACTATCGCCTTGTTTATCAGCACGAAGACGTGGCCGGAGTCGAAGAGGGCGGGCAGCATGGCTGATGTGCAAACACCTGAGCTCTGGATGCAGTATAACTAGTCCGTTATTCTGTAATTTTCTGTGTAAGATTACACCCTCTGAAACGCCCAGGATCGCTTCTCTCGCCCTTCGATCCCAACCGTAGGCATTTTCTCGCATTCTGCTCCTAAATCGCTCCTGAGAGCCTCTCAGGAGGCTCATCAGTGATAAGAACATCTGACACCAGAAAAGATTTGACTGTTTGGGTACAGTTGGCGAAATTCAAGGTACCTATTCAGCACAGACAGCGTTATAGTTTTCAACCGGCTGACGCTACGCTTTGATTTCAGGCCAGGCACTCAATGTTGAGGCCGTTCTGATCTGGAAACAACGGGGCAACCTGTTTTCTGAAATAGTAGTCCAACCATTGAATACCCAGCTAGACGGTAGTCTTACTGGGGGCATTCGCACCAAAGACCGAACTGGGAACGATGGTCGGCACCATAAAAGCAGTACTGGCGGTTGCAATGAACTCACGTCGAGTCAGCTTGCTGCTGTTATTCTCAGGGGGGAGGTTATTATTTTGCATATCGGAGTACTCTCTTAGAGATTGAGTTTGAAGCCGGTCAAATTTTGGCTTCTACACTAAATCAGTGGCCATTTTCACCATATCATTTTAAGCATTGTTAATGATATCAAAAGTTAGCCCTTGCCGACATTGTTTATCCAAGATTCCCCATATGGATTGAGCCTGGAACTGATCCAGACTGGCAACCTTCTCGATAATAATAACAATACCTCCCGATGAACCACGCGTCAGTCAACATGGCAGATCGACACGATAGCACGGTCCCGCAGGACCTGCTTAATGAGGCAGTACTGTGGTTCGGGGATGAGCTTCGTATAAAAGACGTTTTTAAAGCTTAGGATCACTCGGTTAAACAACACTTTTAAAAAGTGCTTTTGGAATCATCCAAAAGGCTTCTGGTTTCCAGGTTTTTAGTTATTTAATGGAGCCTGCGATCCATAAGTGATCGGACAGCCTGATACCCTCTGTGGTCTCCCGGTCCAATACGGTCAGGTCATGAAACTGCAGGTCGGGTGTAGTTACAATGTGGTCAATCACCTGTCCGTCACCGGGAAGTAGGTTGGGCTATGCTTCCCGATCAGGCAGATCAGATCCAGTTGGCAGTCACAGTTTACTAACGTGAGAGGTCTCGAATCATGCCAATCACCGGGTTATCACTGAAGTACAGCAGAATCCGCAATCGCGGCCGCCTGTCGCCGATCCCCAGAAAGAAAAGCGCTCGCAGCGCGGCGATACACACTGACTGCGTCGCTGATCACCGGAGGTTCAGGCAGTACGAGCGCATTGACTTGTCCCGGCTCAAGTTTGGAAAGTCCATCCGCATAGACTCTCTTTGCACGAACAATCTGTTTTTGAACTTGGCTGGTGAGCAGTGCCAACGCCCATGCAAACTTCTCTCTGCGGTTTAGCGGTTCCCGGAAGGTACCCATATAAAGAGTGTTTGTTGCATTCAGCTGGGGGTGTTCGTTCAAACACATCCAGAGGCCGAGTCCACTCATCCCAGTGAGAAAGAAATCGGGATGTTCTGGCAGCGGTGTTGCGTACCACGGCTCGCGGTTTCTGATCTTGAAACGCTCCTTATGACAACCACCTTCGCCTTCGGAAAGATCCAAGTACGACCGCACACTTTTCATATTGGCGCATGATGGGTCTGGTCGAAACAACCATACCTTTTCACCAGAATCACACTCGTGCTGCCATGACTGAAGATCATGAGCAGGTAGTCGGATGTGTCTACTTCTCGACACGATTGGCACGAGGCATTTCTTTGGAAGACGTAGCTGCTTACGTTGTTCTTCGTTCAACACGAAGAATTTGGAGTCACCTGTGACAGCTCCGATCCTAATGTTTGCGATGTCGCTGAACTTTACTACCTCGGGTTTCTTTGGACTTCTCAACTTGGGGCAGTTGCGTGCATTGGTCTGCTGGATTCTACCGATTTGTTGAATAGCAGCCTGTAAGTCCTCTACCTCATGTCGACGGAATAGCTTGCTTTCACCTCCTTTACCTGTCGCGATGATTACGACAACTCCTTCGGACACATCGTTAAAAAGCGGACGTCTGCTTCGGACAATGTCCACTCGGTCAAACATTCGCGTCAGTTTCTTCCGACCTTCCGATGCGTAGTCAGCATATTCACTGGCAGCAGGCAAGATGAATGCCAGATTACCACCCTCGCGAAGCATCTCCATTGCCCGCACCATAAATGGATACCACGTGTTTGCGCGGTCGCCGATTGGATGACCATTTACATCCACGACGTTTGAGGCGGTGTTCCTGAGTGGATCAAGCAGCGCACGAATCGGCAAATAGGGGGGATTGCCAACGACGCAGTCGTATCGTCCTTTGCGAGTTTTCGACCACTCCAGGAAGTCGACACCCCGAGTTACAGTAGCCAGACTATCCGCCCCTGACGCTTTCCGATCAAGATCGACACCAACAATGCGCTTTCGGTCGACGCCAAGCTGTGCGAGAGCTTCAAGGAAGCTTCCAGTGCCACAGCTAGGTTCAAGCCACCGTTGATCAACTCCATCAGCGATCGCTGCAACTATCGCTCTTGCCAACGATCGAGGCGTATAAACTTTGCAGGAATCTGGGGGCTCAGGCGCGATCATGGGGGCCTACTCCATGAGAACGTCTAGCTCTGGCTTGGCTTTCTTCAAAGCCATCCAAGGCGTGGTTTCCGACTGGCGAACGACATCCAGCTTCCAACTGAGTATATTGCAAAGTCGCTCGCGCTGACTTTTTGCCCATGAATTACGATCTTCAGACTCCTCACTGACGGCCTGTGCCCAGCGGTGCTGAAATAGCTCTCCCAATAGAAATTCAAGGCCATCCATTGGTGTCAATAGTACGCTAGGAAGACGTGGAACTTTGAGCCACTCTGGAAACAACCCATTGTCTCCGTATTGATTAACAGCCGAGTGAAAATGGCATCCTGGCGACGAAGCATCCCCCGCTTCGATCTGCCACTGTGCGATTAGCTCACTTGTATCCCGGCTCATAATCTTTAAGCTCGTCGTTGCTTCACCAAATAGATGGAACTCTCTCTGTCGTTGGCGACTTCGATCGGGATTCCGAATTTCCCATCGAAAGCAGAGCTTTCCATAGACGGAGTTCCCTCCCTCACGGCCACTTCCTCGATATTCGCCCTGACTATCAATCGTTTGAATTGGCCATTCTTCCTGAATCTGCCAAAGGTGTGATCTGTCGGTACTCGAATTACGAATGCTCTCTAATCCTTGAGAGCATGCCTCCAGTACGCCTTCGCATTCGCTCGCCAGAAAAACACCTGCAAGCCTTTGCATTCTTCTTATCTCATTGAGCATGTTCTCGTACGAAAACTTGATACCAGTGTACTCACTCATGTTGCCTATCCCTGCTTCACACGTCCGTAACGAATAGTTTCAAAAAGTCATGCTTCTCGAGTATCTCTCTCCGAACGTACGCTGGTTCTGCATAGCTTGGCCAGTCATCGAGTTGGATCGCAACAACATCAGATCGCGAAGTGAGTGAATCTTCCTGCTTCAAATGTTCGTTCAGAGTCACAACTGGTCGCACTGCGTCAGTTGGAACAAGTTTCTCGGCGCCGATATTTTTCAAGGACTCTATGACAGCCTCAGGCTTGGATGACTGTCCGTCTGTGATATTCCATAACCATTGCTCAATGCCTCCTCTCCACCATCTTGTCCCGTCAAACGTGCTGAGTAATCCTGTGTACTCGTAAGTCGACAACGCCTCAATAAACTGACCACTGTCTGCAAGTTGGAGCCGTAACGAATCGATCGTCACTCGGAGGCGGGCCGCCAAGTTTCGCTCGTCAATGAGAAAGGACGTGTGCGGTAAAATTCGGTGGAGCAGCCATCGTATGAGAATTAGGCCCCCACTCTCTTTGGAGAGATGATGTAATGGCGGTCGGCAGAGCCCGACAGCATCGCGGTAGCGCTCAAACAGTGGATTCTCATTTGTAACCCCTAACAACTCGACCAGTTGGTCCAGCTTAACCATGTTTTCAGAGAATCCAGAAGGCAACGAATGAATCGCTGTCGCAAGACTTACGATTTGGTCCGCATTTTGTTGCGCGTCGGTATGCTTTTCAAAAAACCACTCAAGATTTGAAAGCCTCGCGACAACATGAGGACGGCGCTCTCCTGGACTAGTGGAAATCGCACCTGGTTTTCCTGTGATTAGGGCAAACCCCGTCGGTGGTGCGTGACGTAAAGGTCCTGTGCGATAGTGTTCCCTTAGGACAGATGCGAGCGCGACTCCATTGACCGGTTTCAGCGACAGTTGGCTGACATCTACGTTTTTAATCCAGTCGTCAAGCGTATAGTCGACGATTACCAAGTCTGCATGTTCAAGGAGTTCGGCATCGACATCCTCTGGAGAATCTACCTTGCATCCTGCCATGCCAGCGCTATGAACAAGCTCTGCGAGCGGCTTCAATTCTTCTTCGTGGTCGTCAATGAATACGACGGTCGGTATTTGGGGCTGTGTCATTGAACCAATTCCTTAGGTGAAGACGATCTGGACCGCAGTGGTGAACTCGCTGCTAGGCTTCACGAATGCAACTGTTGCACCGTATTCTTCAAGAATATTGCGGACAATCGGCAAGCCCATTCCCATCCCTTGTCCGAGAGTAGGGTCAGATTCGACGGTCGTAGATTTGAAAGGGAGAAACCACTTCTCAGAATCCTTCAAACTCACTCGTGCTCCGGTGTTTTCGATTGTCAGCACGATTGTTCCGTTCGGTCGTTGCCGTCCCTTAGCCCGTACGTAGCCATTCTTCCGACTTGCCTTGATTGCATTTGTAAGCAAGTTTGAAAATACGACTGCCAGTTCTGCAGGAAACATAGGCGGTGATTTCAGCGCCTCAGGTATTCGGTTTTGAATAGATATGCCTCGCTTATCAGCGGCACGTTGAACGAGCTTCATTGCGGCATCAAATCTGTCCCGAAGTATTTGGCGTGAGCGACGTCTACGCGCATCTGGCGATGTCACATCCTTCAGGTAAGACGCTTGACGTTCTACAACCCGACGCAAATCGCCAACACTTTGCGACAGTTTGGCAAGCTGTGTTCGCGAGTCGTTGTCAAGAAGGCACGTTTTTTGGGTCTTTTTGACCGCAGCTTCGACGGCACTCACCATACCCAGCAACGCGTTCATTTCATGTACGAAAGCCGCCATCTGAAGCCCGACACCTGCAAGTACTTGCATAATGGATCGGTCTGAAATCAGCTCGCCAGCAAGGCGTGTTCCACGCTCGATCTCCCTACCTGCGTTCAGAATCAGTTTCTCAGCAGCTTTATGGTCTCCTGCTGCTGCTGCAGTCCGAGACTGCCTTGCAAGTTCAATTGCTTTTTCTTTTGCCGAATCGGCGGCTTCGCGTAGATTCATTCGCTCTGGCGGGATATCGGTCGAGGCTTTCGGGATACTCCGTTCCTCACGTCGTTTCAGTCGATCCTCATGTGTCTCATAGGCACGTGCGCGAACTGACAAGTCGATCCCAACCCGAACGATTTGTCGCATGCTCATGAAGGCTGCATCAGGAATGAAACCCTCGCGATTGACCAACATTGAGAGCTCAGAAGCGCCTTCGTTAGTCAGAAATACTGCTCCATAATATGATGAATTTCTCAGGGCACTTAGACCGAAATCAGTGTCCTCATCTCCAAATCGCGATAAGTCCAAATCTGCGTTGGTAAGATACGATAGCTTGCGATCACGTCTTGCGTAGTCCCTGTCGATTTCTAACCAATCGTCTCCCGAGTCTCCATATGGCAAGACTCGGAATCCCTCCATGTAAACACGAATACCTGCGCTACGAGTCATCCAGCGTCTCTGATTCTCCTGCGAACCTGTGGCATGTCCACTACGAATAAGAATCCGAGCATGGAACGAGGGGACATAATCTACGCTTGGATCTTTCTTATGAAACTCGTGCTGCTCTACATGCGGGTACTTTTTTGCTAAGGATTTCGTCGGAGTAATAAGATAGGAAACAATGTTTTTTTCGTTTGAGGAGTCAATTTCAAGAATCCAATCAGCAGCCTCGGCTACCACTTTCCAGTATTCTTCGCCTACGTCAAAATCTCCCTCAAGAGCAATCTCGAAGCCCGGGTCTTTTGTTCCTTTGATATCTCGCACCAATGGCAAGTCGAATAGAAGTTTTGAGCTCGTTAGGCGGGATGGGAGGCAAACTAATACTTCAGGCGGCTGGAATGTTGTCACCTCGTGAATTACTCGAGTCCGTTCAGCAGCAGTCCACTTTCCACGAAGGCCAGTAAGCTCTATTTGCGTTCCAGGCTCGTCGTCTGTATCGACTGGATCAACACGGATGGCATCGTCGATCGAGTCGTCATCAAGTGTCTCCCCCTGGTCAATACGCCTCCAGTCGATCGACGCTTCCACAGCATCTACATCGCTGCCGTACACTTCTTCGTATGGCACAGATAATAAGTCAAGCTTCCATGCAAGTTTCTGTGCTGCGAGACGCCCCACACCTTTTGCACCTGTGTACCGGCGCTGAAAGCAAGGTGACCGTCGTTCACCAGTTTCTTTAATGCGTGACGCGATTCGCAGAAAGCCCGACCTAAAGGTGCTTTCGGTCATTCCAATGCCGTCATCTGTAATCAGAATCCGGCCGTTAGGCTTTCCGAGGTTTTCACCATAGACGGTGACTTCTGTGGCATCGGCGTCGTAGGAGTTCTTGATCAACTCAACAAGCGCAGTCGAATCTCGGCCAACGAGAAGTTCGCCAAGTTCTCTAAACAAATGTGTGTCGACTGTGAATTTCGCCATCTATGCCGATCCTTACAAGTCCTCTATTCCAAAATGCTTTGCAACTCTCAATCCAACACTCATAATCACGCTGCGTTCTCCTCGAACGTCAGGCCAAAGACGGTGTCGGCGATACCCCAGACGTTTGCGGCGATCCAGTTGAATTGTGATGAAACCATATATCTCTATTAAGCTTTCGTGGACTTGTTACCTATGACAGGTTCAGCCAGTTTTTTTAAGGCCGGCGTCCCGTACCTCAGCAGTTCCAGCATAGGAATATGTTACAGTGGAATGAACCTGTTTCCAGTACGGTTCAATCGTCTAAATAGCCTACCAAAGTCTTCAGTTAATGGAAATCGACTTAGTAAGTAACTGTATGAAAGCAAGGAAATTGCTCTATGAAGGAGTAATTATAGTGACTTGATCGATGAACCAGAGCTACTTCCAAACATGGGATTTTCGTTGGAGAGTTTATTTATGCTTACCAAGCCGCCCTGGCGAAGGGAAGACATTCAGCGGTTGCGATAGCAGTTGATCGCGGCACGGCTGCAATATGCTGTTTGTCAAAGTGATACGACCAGGAGTTTCTGGATGACCCGCAGTTCCGTGCCGGCTTCGAGCAGATGGGGGGCGAATCTGTGTAGGAGCATGTGCGGCGTGACGGCTTTTTCTAAGCCGGCTTCATTGCAGGCGTCCCGGCAGACCCATTACATCGATCCCATGGCGATCGGCTTGATTCGTGAAGGTCCGAGAAACAGCCAGTTGACCGGACGGGCGGCCCATCAGTAGTACCGCAGCATTTGCAGTAACAGGGCCTAATAACACACCAACCCAGAAACCCGCTTTGCCTGCATCTTTTTGACTACCGACAATGAAACCGAGGAAACCGCAAACAATAAACGATACAATTAGCCAAGTTACGACTGGATTCGCGATGGTTCTATTCCTTCTCTTCAGGCACTCGTTGACCGTTCGCGGAGTGCTTCATACAGGTTGGTGTGATTCAGCAGAATGTCTTTCAGCCCCTGTTTGATTGTGTCTGAATTCAGCGCCTGGGAGCTCATTTCCGTGTGTGCGTCCAGAGCATTCATGATGGCTTCGGTGAGTTCGAAATTCAGGTCGGGAGAATTGCCGAACTGTTCTTTAGTGTTGCTGCCTGCCTGTTTAACGAGTGTTTCTGACTCAAGCAGCTTGCCCAGAATGACGTTATTGACGTAGACCAGCTTGTCGTTGTCGGTCAGCTCGCCGGTGAACAGGTCGTTGACTTTCTCGATGATCTCACTGAGACGGGCTTTCTGCTTTTCCTGAACGGCGCCGCTCCCCGCTTCGGAGATCGGGTCGAGCTGTAGACCGTCTTTGTCGTGCAGGTGCATCTGTTGTTTGCCGCGGTTCTTCAGATTGTGGTGCGTCAGTTTGACCTGGGAGAGGTCGACGCCTTCGCGTTCGCGTCCGAACTTGAGCAGCCGCTGCAGGTGCCGGTAGAAGATGGCCCGCTTTTCGAAGTCGGTATTGCCGTAATCAAAGACCTGAGAGAGGAACGTATAAGCCCGGATATAGGTCTGCATATCCCCTTTGAACAGCTGTAGGGCTTCCATCGTATCTTTGGCCGCCTTCGCGGTCTCGTCGTCGTTGTTCTGCTGGGCGAGATTGAAGTCGGCTTTGGCGGTGTTATATTGATTCACCAGCCGCTGTGCGACCGGTTTGATGGCGGCTTCCAGCTGGCTCTGTTTTGCTTTCGGGTTGAGTTCGACTTTCACAACCCGTTCGACTTCGAATTCGTCATAGTAGCCGGTTTCGTCCAGTTTGCTCCGCAGATCCAGGATCAGGTTCGGATCGGTGACATCGGAGAGACTCGCCGTTGTGAAATAGACCTTGAAAGAATCAAGGATCTCTTCGGGATCGTTCACGAAATCGAGCACGTAAGTATTGTCTTTGCCCGGATAGCAGCGGTTCAGCCGGGAGAGGGTCTGTACTGCCTGGATGCCGTCCAGCCGCTTGTCGATATACATTCCGCAGAGTAACGGTTGATCAAAGCCGGTCTGGAATTTATTGGCCACCAGCAGGATCTGGTATTCGTCCCCTTTAAAGGCTTCGCGGATGTCGCGCCCTTTCAGACCAGGGTTGAGTTCTTTGCTGGTTTCCTTGAAGGGTTCGGGGCCGGACTCTTTGTCGTTGACTTCCCCGGAAAAGGCGACCAGTGTTTTGAGGGGATAACCTTTTTCCTTGATGTACTTTTCAATCGCCAGCTGCCAGCGGACCGCTTCCAGGCGACTGCTGACGACGACCATTGCTTTGGCTTTGCCGTCGAGCAACGGCGCGACGGTTTCCCGGAAATGTTCGACGACGATCTGGACCTTCTGCGAAATGTTGTAGGGATGCAGCCGTACCCAGTTCATCAGGCCTTTCATGGCGGTACCGCGTTCGACCTGTTTGTCGTCAAACTCCTTGCCCTCGTTGGCCAATTTAAATGCCAGCTTGTAGGACGTGTAATTCTTGAGGACGTCCAAGATGAAACCCTCTTCAATCGCCTGTCGCATGGAATAGACGTGGAACGGTTCCGGCAGATTGTTGGGGCCAGCGGGCTGACTGGGATCGGGTCGGCGTCCAAACAGTTCCAGCGTCTTGGCTTTGGGAGTGGCGGTAAACGCGACGTACGTGATGCCCTTGTCACTGGCGCGGGATGCCATCTGTGCCGCGAGAATGTCTTCGCTGGAGATCTCACCCCCTTCTGAGAGGGCTTCCATCTCTTCCGCCGATAAGAGCTGTTTCAGTTTGGAAGCGGCTTCCCCCGTCTGGGAGCTGTGCGCCTCGTCGGCGATGACGGCGAACTGTTTGCCCTCGGTGGCCGCCAGCTCGTGGACTGCCTCCAGCGCGAAGGGAAACGTCTGGATTGTGCAGACGACGATCTTTTTATCACCGGAGAGGGCTTCCGCCAGTTCAGAGCTCTTGCTCCCCCCGCCCCCTTTGACAGTGGCGACAACGCCTGCCGTCCGTTCGAAGCCGTGGATCACGTCCTGTAACTGATTGTCGATCACTTTGCGGTCAGAGACGACCAGTACGGTGTCGAAAATCTTTTTATTGTCCGCATTATGCAGGTCGGCCAGAAAATGAGCCGACCAGGCAATGGAATTCGTTTTTCCTGAACCGGCGGAATGCTGAATCAGGTATTTTTGACCGGGGCCTTCCGAGAGGATTTTTTCCTGCAGTTTGCGGGTTGCATCGAGCTGGTGGTAACGGGGGAAGATGATTTTGGTGATGTCTTTTTTCTCATTCCGTTCGGCGACCATATACCGCCCGAGGATTTCGAGCCAGCTTTCCGGCTGCCAGACCTTCTCCCAGAGATAGGAGACCATATAGCCGTCCTTATTGACCGGATTTTCCGCGGCCCCATGGTCGCCCAGGTTGAATGGCAGGAAATGAGTCGCGGTCCCTTTCAGGTGTGTGGTCATCCTGACTTCACTGCTGCTGACGGCGAAATGAACCAGGGCGCCCGAGGGGAACGAGAGCAGTGGTTCGGGGTTCTGCCCTTTGGGAGCGGGATCGCGGTCATGGCGGTACTGATCGACGGCGTCGTCGATGCTCTGAGTGTTGTCGGTTTTCAGTTCGACAGTCGCGACGGGAAGACCGTTCAGGAAGAGGACCAGGTCGATACTGTTTTCGTTGTTGAGCGAATAGCGGACCTGTCTGACGACGCGCAGCCGGTTAGCGGCGTAGCGCTGCATAATATCCGGGTTCATGGCCAGCGCGGGTTTGAACTGGGCCAACTGGATTTTGCGGCGGACGCCCAGCACGTCGAACCCCTGCCGCAGGACGGAGAGGGTCCCGTTTTTATTGAGTGAATCGCGCAACCGATTCAACAGTATCTGTTCCGCCGCTGCGCCGTGGTTTTTGGTGAGGACCTCCCAGGCGTCGGGCTGGGTTTCCTGTACCCAGGCGACGATGTCTGACGTGTAGAGGGCTCTTTCCCGGTCGTAGTTCGCAGCGTCTTTCTCTGCGTAGAGCCAGCCTGACGCGGACAGTTCATCACAGATTTCGTCTTCGAATTTGTTTTCTTTGTGCAGGCTCATGATTCGACCGTTTTCTATGTGTCCTCAGTCTGTCGTTTCAGTTCATCCAGTGTGCGACCGTCGTTGTCTTTCCAGACCGTCCAGCCGTTGACGTTTCGACCGACCAGTGCTGCTCCCGCGCTGCTGGGGGATTTGAATAGATGGTCTTTCAGGAACACGATTCTCTCACCATCAATTTTACAGGTGTTATTTTTGACCAGTTTCTCTCTGATGTTCTCAGAGAATCTGCGACTGGCAGCCGGTTTTCTCACCAGGCCTGATGAGCCTTTCAGAACGACAAAACCTTCTGTGGTGTATTGTCCCCGTCCATCTGTATCTGAAGTCAGGCAGTATAGAGTTTCAGCCTGATCTGTCGGAGTGTGTGAGGCCACAGGATCGAAGACCGGATAGCCCAAGATTGCCAGCAAGGTTTTGGCAGTATCGAAGATCTCGAGACAGTCGGCTTCCAGCGGGGGCGGTGTGTGCGGTTTGCTGCCGCTGTTGCCGTTTTCATCGGTATAGCGCCCCGCCTTCCGGCTGGCATCGATGGCGAACCATTCCAGAAAGACCGCATGTGTCTGGGTGAGACTGTTCGTGCGGGAAATAACAACCAGTGCGCTTTCCCAGAAATCCTTTTTCCGGTTGTGCTCACCCAGCCGCTGTTTCAGGTCGCCCGTCTGGCCGATGTAGACGGTCGGTTCTTCCTCTTCCGATTCTCCGAACAGAAAGTAAACGCCGACCTGACTGCTTTCCGGCATCTGGAAAAAGTCAGATAATAGTTTGCGGGGAACTTCGATGACCTGCAGAATCCGCGTGGTGATCTCGGCGACCCGAATCCCCTGAGGGTCGCCCCCTGGCAGAAAGATCTGAATGGTTTTCGGTGTCTGGTTCATGCTGTCTCCTGTGCTGCGTACTCGCGGACATCGATTTTGCCAGTAACGGCGGCGGAGATCAGAGCGGTGCGGCGTTCCTGCAGGAGTTCGATAGTACCTACTGTTTCTTCCACAAGAGACTCTATAAATTCAACCTTTTCGGCTACATAATCAACAATTCTTTGTTGTTCATTGATTGGTGGAACAATTAAGGGCATCGAAAGAAGCGTTTCGGAACTCAAACTGTTCATAACCGATCCAATCGAGAAGCTTTCAAAGTATTGTCTTAAGATGTCAAGCGATAGGAATAAAGATAGATAACCACCAATGTATTCGGACTTATGGAGTCTTAATATCATTGAGCCCGTACCGCACAGCCACCCTGCCTCTCTTTCTGTTACAAGTGCACAACGCCCTAACTCACCCCGTCGTGAAAAAATTACGTCTCCAGCTTCTAGTCGTTGATGTGGTAACCTTTCTAATACTTCATCCGTTACTCTGATATCGTCGCTCGGGACAATTTTACCGTTGACCATGTGGGTTGGGTTTATGACTGGAGTACCATTAGGTACATATTCGTCCGCATGTAGCTGACTTCCAAAAGGTCCGGTCTGAACTTTACATGAGAAACGACGTAGTAACTTTACACTCCAATCTTCTGGCACTTTGCCCAGCCATTCGATGCCGCTGTCTTTCAGGTGGGCGTCGGGGTTCAGGCCTTTGGTGACCGCGTGACTGATGACCGCCTGCCGCTTTTCCTTCAGCAACTCAATCAACCGCTGCTGCTCTGAGACCAAGGCGTCGATCTTTGCCGTTTCCGCATCGAGGAAATTGGCGATGGCGGTTTGTTCTTCTGCTGGGGGGATGGGGAGCTCTAATCCACTGATTGAAGCATGACTGAGCCCCATGCGGGTTAATCCATTTGCTAATGTGGCTACTTTGGATTGTATGTACACAGAGTCAAATAGTCGTTTAATGAATAGACCTGATACACCTTCTTTTGGGCGAATCATTGCGAGATGGTAGCCGCATACAACTCCTGGCAGATCAGCAGGAATATAAGTTGAGACGGCGATATCATCTGCAGATTCTGAATCTTTGGTGATGATGACATCACCCGCCCGAAGCGTGAATTTCTCAATCTGTTCGTCTGTGGCACTCGCTTTCATCAGTTGCATGCCTGTAGTAATTTGTTCGTTGTAATAAACGTCGGTGTAGTTGCAGAGTGAGACTACTTGTTGCCCTTCAATTGTTTTTTTATCAACATTGCTGGGAAAGTTTGAGCAAGCATATTTCAGTTCTTTAACATCCCAGTGCTCTGGTATTTCGTCCAACCATTCAATGCCGCTGTTTTTGTACCCTGCATACTTCGGAAAACTCATTGCGACAACTCTCCGATCATGGCGACGATGCGGTCGGTGACCCCTTTCAGTTCGGCGTCGATTTCATCCAGTTCGCGCGGCGGTTTGAAGACATAGAAGTGCCGGTTGAAGGGGATTTCGTAGCCAACTTTGGTTTTGTCGTGATCGATCCAGGCGTCGGGGACGTGGGGGAGAACTTCTCGCTGGAAGTAGTCGTCGATCTCTTCGTTGAGGGGGACGTCTTCGGTGTCGCGGAGTTTGCTGTCGGGCTTGGGCTGGCCTTTACGTTTCCCTTTTTTCTCGGTGACGATCTCGCCATTCTCGTCCCGCTCAGGACGTTCGACGGTGATGGTCTGGTAGCCGAAATCGGTGGTATTGAAAATCCGGCTGATCGGGATCGCTTGTTTTCGGGTTACTGGCTCAGGAGCTTTAGGGTTGAGATACACTTCAATAGCGTTTCCAAAGATCTGGGTGATCTCATCAATGTGTTCTTCGCTGAGTTCCTTGCGCTTACTGCCCAGGCTTTTGCGCATCTTCTGCCACATGTCGCTGGCGTCGATCAGCTGGACCTTGCCTGCGCGGTTTTTCGGTTTCTTGTTGGAGACGATCCAGATATAAGTGCTGATGCCAGTGTTGTAGAACATATCAGTCGGCAGGCCGATGATGGCTTCCAGCAGATCGTTTTCCAGGACATAGCGGCGGATTTCGCTTTCCCCACTGCCTGCATTCCCGGTAAACAGGGGCGAACCGTTGAGGACGATGCCGAACCGGCTGCCGCCCTCCTGGGCGGGGCGCATCTTGGAGATCAGGTGCATCAGAAAGAGCAGTGACCCGTCGCTGACGCGGGGCAGACCGGGGCCGAAACGCCCGTTGAAGCCGTCCTGCTGATGTTCCTTTTTGATCTCTTTCTGTATCTTTTTCCATTCGACGCCGAAGGGGGGATTGGAGAGCATGTAGTCGAAGTGCTGGCCGGGGAGCTGGTCGTCGGAGAGGGTGTTGCCATGCTTGATGTTTTTGATGTCCTGCCCTTTGATGAGCATGTCGGCTTTGCAGATCGCGTAGGATTCGGCGTTGAGCTCCTGTCCGTGCATAACGAGCCGGGCTTCTGGGTTCTGGCCGCTCAGATGTTCTTCGGCAATGGAGAGCATGCCCCCGGTCCCGGCGGTCGGGTCGTAAAGGGAACGGACGATGCCGGGTTTGGTAAGGGCCTCGTCATCTTCAATAAACAGCAGATTGACCATCAGCCGGATGACTTCGCGGGGGGTGAAGTGTTCCCCGGCGGTTTCGTTGGAGAGCTCGGCGAATTTGCGGATCAGTTCTTCAAAGACGAGCCCCATCTGGGCGTTGGTGACGAACTGGGGATGCAGGTCGATATTGGCGAACTTTTCAGTGATCAGATAGAGCAGCCCGTTGCGGTGGAGGCGTTCAATCTGGGTATGAAATTCGAAGCATTCGAAGATATCGCGGACCTCTTCAGAAAATCCGTTAATATAGGAGAACAGGTTTTCGTGGATATGGTCCTGATCTCCCATCAGCTTTTTGAGATCGAGGGGGGAGTCATTAAAGAAATTGTGCCCTGTCTCCCGGCGGAGAAAGGCTTCCGGGTTGACGTTGGCTTTTTCGCGTTTGGCTTTTTCCTTGAGGACGGCTGCTTTCGTCGGTTCCAGGACGCAATCCAGCCGCCGCAGAACGGTGAACGGCAGAATGACCTTGCCGTATTCGGACTGTTTGTAATCGCCGCGGAGCAGATCAGCGACCGACCAAATGAACGAGGATAACTGCTGCTGATTCATGGTGTATAGTTTCTCTGAGGTGTCAAACGTGAGTAACTCTCGACAGGTAAACAATTTATCAATTCGCCATACTACACAGAATAACAGAGGTGAGCAAGCACGCCGCTGTCTGGGGTTAATTCAGGGAACCCTGAACGTATCCGGAGCCAAGACATCTAAATTTTGTCGTTAATTGTGGCAGAATACATGCAGGCAACGCCTTTAACTATCAGTGATCGGTACTGATAAATTCGAACGCTCTGGAATTCAGTCTCTCTGAAGTCTGTTTCAGGGCGTTTTTATTACCAGGCCGTTGACTCGTACAGTCCAGGCCCCCGGTTACAAGAAAGGAGCGATATGCTACAGAGACAAGAAATCATGTTGATCAGAGCTGCCCTGCAGTTCTGGTATGAAGAAATGGATCTCGACGATGCAGACATGTTCGCGATCTATTCTGGTGGCCCCAGAATCAAGCCGTTCTGGCGGGGAGAAGACATTCAGCGGTTGCGGCAGCAGTTGATCGCGGCACGGCTGCGATATGCTGTCTGTCAAAGTGATGCGACCAGGGTCAAGATTCCCCGCCTGTTTGACACTCCCGCAGCAGCCAATCAGGTGATGGCTGACGGCTCTGATCGACTGGGCGTGGTCCTGGTTGATGCTCCAGCCGGCTGAGTTCTCTCAAACCCCTTCCATCAGCTCGGCCAGGCTGATGTCGAGCGTCTCGGCGATCCGCTCGATATTCCGCAGAGACAGATTCCTCTCTCCCCGTTCGATCCCGCCGACGTAGGTCCGATCCAGCTCACAAGCGTAGGCAAAATTCTCCTGTGAGTAACCTTGCTCTTTGCGCAGTTCCCGGACCCGCTGTCCAAATCTCACCAGTATGTCTGCTCGTTTTGCCATGCAGGCATTAAACACTTGACAACGACGATAAAGCCACGGACTATAAGTATCATTGTGTGTCTGTAAATATGTCCAAACGGTGTGTGTTTAAACCTCAGGTAACAGGCACTCAACAGTTCTGGGAGCTTTAAGCAGGACGGGCCGAGACACGAAGAAACTGAGGCTCAGCAAAACTTATCGCGGTAGAGACCTCAGCCCCTCAGAGAAACCCATATTGAACCCCCAATCCATATAGAGAAGGTCGGTATATTCCATGCACGAAGAAAGTAAACAAACGATTGAGAGTCCTCTGAACCAGTGGTGGCTGGCGAAGAATGGTGAGGCGGAAGGACCTCTGTCTTACCAGGAAATCAGTGATGGCTTAAAGTCAAAACGCATCAGCTCGGCAGATTATGCCTATTCATCCGGTGGGAAGGAGTGGAAGCCACTATCCGCCTGGAGCGAGCTCGAATCTGGACCTGAGGAATCCGGTTTGCAATCCCCGCCGACTCCCCCTGTGGACAGTTACCCTATCGAGCCCTTGCTCACCAATCCCAGACTGCCCGCCATGGCGAACTGGATTTGTATCTACACGCTCCAGATCTCCCCCTGGCTCTGGTGCCTCTATACCTTTTCAGAAATCATCAGCGGGACCGCGCTAAAAGAAAAGGCTCCGCTCATGGGCGTGGAGGCCTTGGCGATGATAATCAGCATGCTCGTTTCGCTGGGGGTAACACTTTCACTCTTCATCGGTGGGATTCGTCTCAGAGCGTTAAGCCGTTCAGGTCCGAATATCATCATCCTCAGTATCGTAGTCGCAACTGCGGCCCATTTACTGTTGTCTCTCGGGGTGATGGTGATCATTGCAATGACCGATCAAAACAATTTCGCCTCAAAATCCGTGTCAGTCGAGTTGATTGATTATTTTGTATTCCTCGTCGCACTGTGCGAAGGGGCGTTTCTGCTCACTTCACTTTTCTGGCTGAGGCGCAATGCCCGTTTTCTACCACTCTCATAAGGCATCAACGCATTAAGTCCCGTATTGATTAACCAGACTATGAAAGAGATCGAGCTTCATGACCGAATATCCAGTCCCCGAAAACCGGGAAGCCACAGTGTGGCGTTTTGATGACCAGGGCCTGCTTGCAGGCCCTTACTCTTATAACGAACTCATGGACTATGTAGAGCTGGACTACATCCAGCCAGAAACCGAGATCATTCACGAGGACGGCCGGAAATTCCAGGCATTTGAGATCGGCTTGTTTCCCGGGTTTGTCCCTGAAAAAAATGCCCCTACCGACGAGAAAGAAAACCCGATCGCTCCGTTACCGGGCTGGAATGTTCTGGCGGGAGTGGTCGCACTGACTCTGGTCTCAATGAAAATCGCACAGAGGGTGCCGGAAGACCACTGGTTCCACGGCGTGCTACCGTTCTCGTTGACCATAGGTGGTTTAGCGATGGTTTTAATCGGCTGTTATACCGGTTTGACTGGGATTGCTCACAATTTCCGGGGCATACCCAAGTACCGTCCTGTCTTTTACAGAATTGGTGCCGTGATCGTGATTTACCTGGGCATTTTATTCCTGGTTGCAGGAACTAAAGACCTTCTTTGATGCCTGTAGTTGCTGATAACACTTTTCAGTGGGAACCTTCGGAACCTTGTTTTGACAGCTTCGCATAATCTGAGGTGAGAGTACACCTGAGAGTTGGGCAAATGTTTCGGCCGATCGCGTAGCCACCGCGAGCAGGAGCAGCCTAAAAGTCTCAGGATTAGTCCTGAATACTACATAGTCACATCAGACAGTTTCGTACGCCCTGAAATAGTCTCCCCGACGACTGTTTCAGGGCGTTTTTGTTTTCAGACTGTTGGTAAGCGAACCGGGGAACAGCTGACCGCAGAACACCATCAACAGGAAGGCCAGCAGCAAACCAGCCAGCGGCGGTCCTGAGGTAACCCAGATCTAAAAAGTACTTTCTAGATTCTAACCAGTCATTTAACGTGAAAGAGAACCAATTCATGAGTCATATTGTGGAAATCAAAACCGAAGTCCGGGACGAGGCAGCCATCAGTGCTGCCTGTCAGCGTCTCAAGCTGGAGGCACCAACGCAGGGGACTGTAAAGCTTTTCAGCGACTCTGCCACCGGTACGATCGTCAAGCTGCCTGGCTGGCGATATCCGGCTGTGTTCGATACAGAGTCCGGCCAGGCCCGATACGACAACTTCGAAGGCCGCTGGGGGGAGCAGCATCAGCTTGATCGCTTCCTGCAGGGATATGCCGTTGAGAAAACACGTATCGAGGCACGTCGTAAGGGGCACACGGTGACCGAGCAGGCTCAGGCTGACGGCTCGATCAAGTTGACGGTCCAGGTGGGAGGTGCTGTATGAACCAGACGATCGAGATCACAGTCACCCCGGACGGACAGACACGCGTGGAGACCAAAGGCTTTTCCGGTGCAGGGTGCCGCGAAGCCAGCCGGTTTATTGAGGAAGCCCTGGGGAAACGGACCAGCGAACGGACCACACCGGAGTTCTTTCAGGTCGCTGATGAACGGCAACGTCTTCAGGAAGGAGGTGGTTGATGACCAGGGTCCGTCGACAGATCCAACGGCAGCAACGCGAAGATCCGGCTGTCGAAGCACGTCGCATTGCCCGTATTCGTAAGAAGCATGCAGACCTGATCAAAGAGCAGGAGGCCCTCAGTCGCTGGATGACTCGCCTGAAACGTGCCTTCCACAAGGTGGAGAAACTTCAGGAGCGGATCGCCCGTATGGAACGCCAGTTGGCAGACCTTGAAGATCCTACCTGACAGCTTAGCTGCGCACGTCCCCCATCGAATTGTTTCGTCAATGCCCCGGCTTCGGCTGGGGCTTTTGCATTTAATCACTTAATAAGGAGTCGCAATGTCGACCACCACTTCATTGACTCAAAAACTGGCCGAACATGTCGCGGCCTGTTTCCCAGGACTGTGGATTCAGTCCCATGAGCACCAGGATGCTCTGATGGAGATTGCTCAGCTCTGCCATGATTCTGAGTGGCAGCTGGCAACCTGGGATATTGACACGGGGCTCAGCGTCCCCGGTCAGACAGAGCAGGGCGGAAGCAGCAATGATCCCCTGACCGCCATCAAGGCCATCAATGCCCTGGCCACGCCTGAAGGAACGGCCATTCTCGTGCTGCAGAACTTTCACCGGTTCCTGCAGTCGGCAGAAGTTGTCCAGGCGTTGTCACAGCAGATCAACACGGGCAAGCAGAACCGGGCGATCGTGATCATTCTGTCGCCCGTCGTTCAAATCCCCACCGAGCTGGAACGCATGTTTGTCGTGATGGAGCACGATCTGCCCCACCGGCAGGAACTGGAAGAAATTGCTCGCGGGATTGCCACGGAGGACGGGGAATTGCCTGCAGAAGCTGAGTTGCAGGTGATTCTCGATGCGGCAGCCGGACTCACCCGGATGGAGGCGGAGAATGCGTTCAGCCTGTCACTGGTTCGGGACGGGAGAATCACAGCAGATGCTGTCTGGGAATTAAAGACCCAGACGCTAAAAAAAAGCGGTCTGCTCTCACTGTACCGCAGCGACGATGACTTCAGCAGCCTGGGAGGCCTGGCAGCACTCAAGGCGTTCTGTAAACGGGCCATGTTGCATCCACAGCGTGGGAATCCGTTGAAACGCCCGCGTGGGGTCCTGCTGTTGTCTCCGCCTGGCTGTGGCAAATCCCAGTTCTGTAAAGCACTCGGCAGGGAGGTCGGTCGCCCTGTCCTCAATCTCGACATTGGCAGCCTGATGGCTTCGCTGGTAGGGCAGTCGGAGGAGCGCACGCGGGAGGCCCTGAAAGTCATTGATGCGATGGCTCCCTGCATTGCCATGATCGATGAAGTCGAGAAGGCTTTTGCCGGGATGAACGGTAGTGGAGACTCCGGAGTCGCATCGAGAATGTTTGGCGTGTTTTTGTCGTGGCTCAACGATCACCAGTCCGACGTATTCGTGGTGTGTACCGCGAATGACGTTTCCAGATTGCCTCCGGAGTTCAGTCGGAGTGAACGTTTTGACGGCGTGTTTTTCCTGGATCTCCCTGATCGTGAGGAGAAAGACGCGATCTGGGCACTCTACCGGGATCTGTTCGAGATCGACGCGGACCAGGCCGCTCCCGATGACACAGACTGGACCGGTGCAGAGATTAAGTCCTGTTGCCGTCTGGCAGCCCTGCTTGATCTGCCTCTGCGTCAGGCCGCTCAAAACGTGGTTCCCGTCGCGGTGACTGCAGCGGAATCGGTCAGTCAGTTGCGGACCTGGGCCGGTGGTCGCTGTCTTTCAGCGAATCTGCCTGGCATTTACCGTAAGCCACAGCAACGAGCCCGCTCGCGTCGCAGCGTGAATCGCGATGCATCCAAGAATTAAAAACCACTTTTTAAATTCAAATCCACGAAAGCCGGTGTGTGACGAAGTAGCGTCATTCACGGGCTTGTTTTGTTTCTGGAGATACTGATATGTCAACATTACTCGAAGAGGCTCCCCCTGAGACGAACGTTACCCCCAGTGAGCGGCTACGATCTTCCATGGCGGCAGCCCGGCTGAGCTTTACCTGGCTGGGAGTGAGAAAGTCGCTCACGGCCCAGCAGAAGAACCAGGCCGCCGATTCCTTCGGTGCCGAAGGAAAATACCTTTCTGCCGGCAAGAAGCTGCTGGATACGCGTCATGCCGCCTTCAAAGCCGTCACGGCGATCCGGGGGCGTGCGATCGCCTACTGGAAAGGCGTGTCGCTCCCCTTTCCGGAACCGGGGATTCGGCTGATCCGCCAGGATGAGATTACGGCCTTCGATCAGTCGATCGCGGATTTCCGTCGGGAACTGGATGAGGCGGTTGCGGAACTGGATCGGCACTATGAAGAACTGCGCAATGCGGCCCGGGATCGTCTGGGGGACTTATTCAATCCGGATGACTATCCACCGTCGCTGATCGGCATGTTCGAAATCGAGCATGATTATCCGTCCGTAGAGCCTCCGAATTACCTCCGGCAGCTCAACCCGGAGCTGTATGAGCAGGAATGTCAGCGGGTGCAGTCCCGGTTTGACGAAGCCGTGCAGCTGGCAGAGCAGGCGTTTTTAAGTGAGCTGACACAGATGGTGGATCATCTGACAGAACGGCTGACGGGCCGACAGGATGGGAAGCCCAAGGTCTTTCGGGATACCGCGGTCACCAACCTGACCGATTTCTTTGACCGGTTTCGTCAGCTCAACATCCGCTCGAATGAGCAACTGGATGAACTGGTGGCGAATGCCCAGCAGATCATTACCGGCGTGAACCCCCAGCAGCTGCGTGACAGTCAGGATGTGCGCGAACGAGTGGCGTCTCAAATGTCGACAGTGCAGCACAACCTGGACCAGCTGCTGGTGGATCGGCCTCGCCGCAATATCCAGCGTCGACCCAAATAAGCGGGAGGCCCCATGCAAATACTCATTCAAACCGATGGTGCCGTGCGGTGCCTGTATGACGAAACGCTGGATCTACATGACATAGGACAGCTGCAGATTGAACGTGGTTCTCATGTCGAGCCGGATCAGCAGGGAAACTGGACGGCGGATTTGTCACCTGTAGGGGGACCGTTACTGGGACCCTACCGGAACCGAAGTGATGCTCTGCACGCGGAACGGGAGTGGCTGGAAACGAACTGGCTGACCGATTCGCGGTAGCAACATCCTCAATGTGCCCTGCGGGGCAGTGTGTATTCACGCTGCTCCGAGGGGGCAGCGTTTTCTCATTTCTAGCAGGAGTCAACGCAAATGATACAAGCTCAACTCGACCAGCAGGTCGCTCAGGCAACGGGTGAAGATTTACGGGAAGTCCGGTTTCGCGGTTTCAGTCTGGCAGACCCGCTGACCGTCCGTTTTGATCCCGAGCCCTGTGACCTGCCGCCACAGATCCTGGATTGGGACCAGGTGGATCTGGAGCGGAATGTCGCTCTGATCAAACAGCCTGTTCTGTGAACGTGTTCGCATAGCAGTTTTTACTTGCCTGCCTGGTGCCTGTTACCGGGTGGGCTTTTTCTGATCGCACAGGAGAAACAATGATACAAGTATCTCGCTCTTTAATACGTGAGTTGAAAAATGTCTTCAGTCGCGGACTGGGAATTACCAGCCGCCAGACAGGTCCGCCAGTCGAGTTTCTGGTCGACCAGCATCACTTGCGGATTCGGACCCGCAATCAGCAGGTGGCACTGGAATACCGAATTCCAGCAGAGGGGCTGGAGTCCCAGCACCTGGTCGCTCCCTTCGGGCTGCTGCGTTGTTGCCATGGTCCCAGGGCCGATCTGGTCCAGATTCAGCAGCAGGAGAAAGCCATTCAAGTAGAGTGGCAGGAAGCCGGTATTCCCCAGTCGATGGAATACCCGGCAGCGGAATGCGAAGAATTCCCGGCACTGCCTGACAAGCTGGACCGCAACGAATCCCGGCTGATGGATGCCTTAAGTGATGCCTGCGAAACGGCAACAGATGATTCCGCGCGTTACGCTTTGGATCATCTGCAGCTGCGAGGCCAATTAGGTCAGGTAATCAGTACTGACGGCAGGCAGCTGTTGGTTCAGGATGGGTTCCAGTTCCCCTGGGAGGGTGAGATCCTGGTACCCGCTAATCGCCTGCTGTGCAGTCGGGAAATGAGACGTGGGAAGTCAGTCGAAGTCGGCAGGACGTCGGAATGGATGGCACTCCGATCGGGACCGTGGACAATTTGGCTGCGGATCAACGAGAAGGCACGGTTTCCCAATGTGCTGGAACTGGTCGATAATCGTCCCGAAGCAGTCGCGTTGCTGCAAATCCCGGATGAAGATGCCGAGTTTATCTGTGCGGCTATGAAGCCTAAGCCGTTTCACCAGGATGATGCCGGAAAGGTGACCTTGGACTTGAACGGGGAGGTTACGGTGCGTACCCGTGAAGCAGGACAGGGACTGCAGCGGGATTATGTCCTGTGTCGCTCGGAGCGATTCGGAGAAAGTCTGCGTGCCAATACGAGTCGGGATTATTTCAGGCGCGCTTTGCAGTTGGGATTTCGGGAGATCAGTCTGAGCGGATCGGATACGCCGGCTTCCTGCAAAGATGAGCACAGAATCTACGTTTGGGCACTGCTGACTCAGGCAGAAACCTTGCAGTCCCAGCCTGATGCCGTCCGGATTGAGTCTACTTCAGTTTCTCCTGAAGCTGCCCAGTCTCGGATGAAGCGGAAACGTGTGGCTGAGCAGGTTCAGTCAAAACAGAAGCCATCTGTCGAAGCAGAGCAGGTTCTGACGCAAATGAAGTCTCTGTGTGGTGGCCTGACTGAAACCGTGTCGCATATCCGGGACCTGATGTCCCAGCTCAGCGAACAGAGCCAAGGCTGGAGCCGCGGTCTGACTTCCGATCAGAGCGTCAGCACCTGAAATTTGCATTAAGGGAGCTTCTGAGAAACGACGTCCCTGTCAGGGACAGGCTGGTTAATAAAACCCCGTGGGAGATTTCATGACCTACAATAGTAAAGACAAATTGAACGCGTTCCACTTAACAGGCAGCGTGGGTGTTTCCACACTGTTAGGTCTGCTGACCGGAAGCTGGGTGGTGTTCCTCGTGATGAGTATTTTGCTGGTCGGTTCATCGCTATTGACCGGTGAGATCCGGATACCAGACCATCGCCCCAAGCGTTAACGCGTGCAGCCCTGTGCTGTCCTCATTATGGTTTGATCCAAGTGAGGGCAGGCAGGGCATATTGAGATGTGCATACTCTCAATCACCTGGGCATTTTTTATCTATCAGACACGGGGAATTGATAGGCGTTGAGCGTGATTTCCAGAGCCCTGTCGGATTTCAGACTACATGAATTGGGTGGTGCCTTTATGTGCACATATCCTGTGCTGTAGCTGAGAAGAGATGCATTATGCAGAAAAGGGATCAGTGGCCGTGCTGATTGGACTCGATTCTAGGCATCCTACGGCGTTCTCAGGGCGTTTCTGGGGGTAAGGATGGGCTTGGGTGCGTCTTAGGTCGCCAGAGGGCCACAGGGGCTGATTCTGGATAGCCGAAAATAGGCAGCCACAATGCTCTTAAATAGTCGCCTTATGTATACATTGCTGCCGAGGCTTACTCGGAGGGAGATCGCACAGCGTTTAGATTCACTCTGTGATCAGCTTGCACGCGTGTAGTTACGGGAGACTCATTACCACACTGCCTGGGGATATCCATCTCAGATCGCGATGTTATTTCAGAGACCTGAAAGAGGATTTAGCGTC